>NZ_VWWM01000090.1:0-21806 GCF_011752945.1 Paraburkholderia sp. Cy-641 | reverse complement strand
CATATTCGCAGCCGCCGTAGTAGCGCTTGCCCGGATACCCTTCGGCGTACTTGTTCGTGAGTTGCGAGCCCTGTGCGGCCATGACCGCGGGCGAGGTGTAGTTTTCCGACGCGATCAGTTCGATGTGCTCTTCCTGACGGCGGTTCTCGAGTTCGATCGCCTTGAAGAGTTCGGGATCGACGTTTTCTACGGTGCTCGTTGAACGGTTGAACATGTTGAGGTCCGGTTCGTTGAGGGATGCGTTGGAGGAATCTCGTACCGATTGCGTCGCGATGCGCGAGCCTGACGTGATTCTGGTAATTCGAAATTCGTGCGACTAGAAGAATTGCGACAGCGCGCTAGTACGCCGATACCGGCGATGAAAACGACCGACCAGGGCTTTCCCGGAGTGCACACGGCTCAAGCATACGGTCCGCATGTGGCTTGCGTGTGGCCTGCGCGTTGCCTCTGTATACGGCCTGCATGCGGTTTTCCACGCGCGCCCGGCGGCACACCGGAACGAAGAGCGGCCACGCCACGCACCCAATCGGGAAAGTTACACGTGCATGTCGTTTTCCTTCTATCGGAAGTCTTTTGGCGTTGGTGTACTACGCACACTGTCATCAACCGCTGAGTCCACGAGGGGAGCGTCGCATGAACGTCAGCGTTTTCGATCTGTTCAAGATCGGCATCGGTCCGTCGAGTTCGCACACGGTCGGCCCGATGATCGCGGCCTGCCGCTTCGTTTCGCATATCGACGAAGCGAATCTGCTGCGCTTCGTCTGCCGCGTGAAAGTCGAGCTGTACGGCTCGCTCGGCGCGACGGGCAAGGGCCACGGCACCGACAAGGCGGTGCTGCTCGGCCTCGAAGGCCATTTGCCCGACACCATCGATCCCGACCAGATCGAGCCGCGTCTCGCCGCGATCCGCGCGCAGAAGTCGCTGTCGCTGCTCGGCCGGCAGACGATCCGCTTCGAGGAAAAGGAGTGCATCGGCTTCTACCGCAAGCTGATGAGCGGCACGAGCATCGTGCATCCGAACGGCATGCGCTTCCAGGCCTTCGACGAGAACGGCCAGTTGCTGGTCGAGAAAGAGTATTACTCGGTGGGCGGCGGCTTCGTCGTGAATCGCGACGGCGAGCGCGTGAACGGCCAGCGCGGCGCGCACGACGTGCCCTGGCCGTTTCGCACCGGCGACGATCTGCTGCGCGTGTGCAAGGAGAGCGGCCTGTCGATCGCGCAGATCGCCCACGCGAACGAATGCGCCTCGCGTTCGCCCGAAGCCGTGCGCGAAGGGCTGATGACGCTCTGGCACACGATGGCCGCATGCGTCGAGCGCGGCTGCCGGATGCACGGCGAGTTGCCGGGCCCGATGCACGTGCGCCGCCGCGCCGCCGATCTCTGCGCGCATCTGCGCGCGCGCTCCGAAGAGTCGCTGCGCGATCCGCTCTCGATGCTCGACTGGGTCAATCTCTACGCGATGGCCGTCAACGAGGAGAACGCGGCGGGCGGGCGCGTCGTCACGGCGCCGACCAACGGCGCGGCCGGCGTGATTCCCGCCGTGCTCCATTACTACGTGAAATTCGTGCCGGGAGCGAACGAACAGGGCATTGCCGACTTCCTGCTGACGGCCGCCGCGATCGGCATCATCTACAAGGAAACGGCCTCGATTTCCGGCGCCGAAGTGGGCTGCCAGGGCGAAGTGGGCGTCGCGTGCTCGATGGCTGCTGCCGCGCTCGCGGCCGTCATGGGCGGTACGCCGTCGCAGGTCGAGAACGCCGCCGAGATCGGCATGGAGCACAACCTCGGCATGACCTGCGATCCGGTGGGCGGCCTCGTGCAGATCCCGTGCATCGAGCGCAACGCGATGGGCGCGATCAAGGCGCTGAACGCGGCGCGCATGGCGCTCAAGGGCAACGGCCAGCACTACGTCACGCTCGACAACGTCATCAAGACCATGCGCGAAACGGGGGCCGACATGAAGACCAAATACAAGGAAACGTCGCGCGGCGGTCTGGCCGTGAACGTTATCGAATGCTAACGAAGGAAACCGCGAAATGAGCCGCTATTCGATATTCAGTCTGTTCCGCAACGGGTTGTCGTATCACGAGAACTGGGAGCGGCAATGGAAGAGCCCGGAGCCGAAGAAGGAATACGACGTGGTGATCGTCGGCGGCGGCGGCCACGGTCTCGCGACCGCGTATTACCTCGCGAAAGAACACGGCGTGAAGAACGTGGCGATTCTGGAGAAAGGCTGGATCGGCGGCGGCAATACCGCACGGAATACGACGATCGTGCGCTCGAACTATCTGTGGGACGAGTCGGCGGCGCTCTATGAAAAGGCCATGAAGCTCTGGGAAGGGCTCGCGCAGGACCTCAACTACAACGTGATGTTCAGCCAGCGCGGCGTGATGAACCTCGCGCACACGCTGCAGGACGTGCGCGATACCGAGCGCCGTGTGAATGCGAACCGCCTGAACGGCGTCGATGCCGAATTCCTCACGCCCGCGCAGATCAAGGAAATCGAGCCGACCATCAATCTCAACAGCCGTTACCCGGTGATGGGCGCGTCGATCCAGCGGCGCGCGGGCGTGGCGCGTCACGATGCGGTCGCGTGGGGCTTCGCGCGCGGCGCGGACCGTCTCGGCGTGGACATCATCCAGAACTGCCAGGTAACCGGCATTCGCCGCGACGGCGCGCGCGTGACGGGCGTCGATACCGTGAAGGGCTTCATCAAGGCGAAGAAGGTCGCCGTGGTGGCCGCCGGCAACACCACGACGCTTGCCGACATGGCCGGCGTGCGCCTGCCGCTCGAAAGCCATCCGTTGCAGGCGCTCGTGTCCGAGCCGATCAAGCCGGTCGTCAATACGGTCATCATGTCGAACGCGGTGCACGCCTATATCAGCCAGTCCGACAAGGGCGATCTCGTGATCGGCGCGGGGGTCGATCAATACACGGGCTTCGGCCAGCGCGGCAGCTTCAACATCATCGAAGGCACCTTGCAGGCGATCGTCGAAATGTTCCCGGTGTTCTCGCGCGTGCGCATGAACCGGCAGTGGGGCGGCATCGTCGACGTGTCGCCGGACGCCTGCCCGATCATCAGCAAGACCGACGTCAAAGGGCTCTATTTCAATTGCGGCTGGGGCACGGGCGGCTTCAAGGCGACGCCGGGTTCGGGCTGGGTGTTTGCGCACACGATCGCGAACGACGAGCCGCATCCGCTGAACGCAGCGTTTTCGCTCGACCGCTTCTATACCGGCCATCTGATCGACGAGCACGGCGCTGCCGCCGTCGCGCACTGAGTGCCGCACGCACCCGCTTACCAGGAGAAAACCACATGTTGCTGATCGAATGTCCGTGGTGCGGCCCGCGCGCCGAAGCGGAATTCACCTGCGGTGGCGAAGCCGAGATCGCGCGCCCGCTGGAGACCGAACAACTCACCGACAAGGAATGGGGCGACTACCTGTTCATGCGCCATAACCCGCGCGGTGTGCACAAGGAGCAATGGCTGCACGCGCAGGGTTGCCGCCGCTGGTTCATGGCGACGCGCGACACCGTCACGTACGAAATTCTCGGCTACGAGACGTTCCGGCGCGGCGGCGCGACGGGCGACTCGACCACGCCGGCGCAAGGAGACAAGGCATGAGCCAGAAGAACCGACTCGGCACGGGCGGGCGCGTCAACCGCGCGATTCCGTTGAACTTCACGTTCAACGGCCGCACGTATCAGGGCTATCAGGGCGACACGCTGGCCTCGGCGCTGCTCGCCAACGACGTGCATTTCGTCGCGCGCAGCTTCAAGTATCACCGGCCGCGCGGCATCGTCACGGCCGACGTCGCCGAGCCGAACGCGGTCGTGCAGCTCGAACGCGGCGCGTATACCGTGCCGAACGCGCGCGCGACCGAGATCGAGCTGTATCAGGGGCTCGTCGCGACCAGCGTGAACGCGGAGCCGTCGCTCGAACAGGATCGCATGGCGGTCAACCAGAAGTTTGCGCGCTTTCTGCCCGCGGGCTTCTACTACAAGACCTTCATGTGGCCGCGCAAATGGTGGCCGAAGTACGAGGAGAAGATTCGCGAGGCGGCGGGCCTCGGCAAGGCGCCCGAGGCGCTCGACGCCGACCGCTACGACAAGTCTTTTGCGCATTGCGACGTGCTGGTGGTCGGCGGCGGACCGAGCGGCCTGCTCGCGGCGCTCACGGCGGCGCGCAGCGGCGCGTGCGTGATGCTCGTCGACGATCAGCGCGAACTGGGCGGCAGCCTGCTCGCGGGCAAGACCGAGATCGACGGGCGCCCCGCGATTCATTGGGTCGAGAAGGTCGAGGCCGAACTCGCCGCGCTGCCCGACGTGACGATTCTGTCGCGCAGCACCGCATTCGGCTATCAGGATCACAACCTCGTGACCGTCACGCAGCGTCTCACCGAGCATCTGCCGGTGTCCGCGCGCCGCGGTTCGCGCGAAATGCTGTGGAAGATCCGCGCGAAGCGCGTGATTCTCGCCACCGGCGCGCAGGAGCGCCCGCTCGTATTCGGCAACAACGATCTGCCGGGCGTGATGCTGGCCTCGGCAGTGTCGGCGTATATCCACCGTTATGCGGTGCTGCCGGGCCGTAACGCGGTCGTGTTCGCGAACAACGACGCGGGCTATCAGTGCGCGCTCGATCTGAAGGCATGCGGTGCGGCGGTGACGGTCGTCGATCCGCGCGCGCAAGGCGCGAGCGAGCTGCAAGCGGCGGCGCGCCGCCAGGGCATCAAGGTGATGAACGGCGCGGCGGTGGCGAGCGCGCGCGGCAAGCTGCGCGTGTCGTCGGTCGAGGTCGTCGCGTGGGCGAACGGCCGCAGCGGTGCGAAGCAGGCCGAGCTTCCCTGCGATCTGCTCGCGATGTCGGGCGGCTTCAGCCCGGTGCTGCATCTGTTCGCGCAATCGGGCGGCAAGGCGCACTGGAACGAGGCGAAGGCGTGCTTCATGCCCGGCAAGCGCGTGCAGCAAGAGGTGAGCGTGGGCGCGGCCGCCGGTGAGTTCGGTTTTGCGCGGGCGCTGGCGCTCGCGATCGACGCGGGCGTCGATGCGGCCAAATCGCTCGGCTTCGCGGTCGAGCGCCCGCCGCTGCTGAAGCTCGTCGATCACGCCGAGGCGCCCATCCAGCCGCTCTGGCTGGTCGGCAGCCGCGAGGCCGCGGCGCGCGGGCCGAAGCAGTTCGTCGATTTCCAGAACGACGTCTCGGCAGCGGACATCCTGCTCGCCGCGCGCGAAGGCTTCGAATCGGTCGAGCACGTCAAGCGCTATACGGCCATGGGCTTCGGCACCGATCAGGGCAAGCTCGGCAACATCAACGGCATGGCGATTCTCGCCGACGCGCTCGGCAAGTCGATTCCCGAAACGGGCACGACGACGTTCCGCCCGAACTACACGCCCGTTACGTTCGGCACGTTCGCGGGGCGCGAGTTGGGCGATCTGCTCGATCCGATCCGCAAGACCTGCATTCACGAATGGCACGTCGAGCATGGCGCGATGTTCGAGGACGTCGGCAACTGGAAGCGGCCCTGGTATTACCCGCAAGGCAGCGAGGACCTGCACGCGGCCGTCAAGCGCGAATGTCTTGCGGTGCGCAACGGCGTCGGCATGCTCGACGCGTCGACGCTCGGCAAGATCGACATTCAGGGACCGGACGCTGCCAAACTGCTGAACTGGGTCTATACGAACCCGTGGAGCAAGCTCGAAGTCGGCAAGTGCCGCTACGGCCTGATGCTCGACGAAAACGGCATGGTCTTCGACGACGGCGTGACGGTGCGCCTCGGCGAGCAGCACTACATGATGACCACCACGACGGGCGGCGCGGCGCGCGTGCTGACGTGGCTCGAACGCTGGCTGCAAACGGAATGGCCCGACATGAAGGTGCGGCTCGCGTCCGTCACCGACCACTGGGCGACCTTCGCCGTGGTCGGCCCGAAGAGCCGCAAGGTGCTGCAAAAGGTCTGCGCGGACATCGACTTCGCGAATGCCGGGTTTCCGTTCATGTCGTATCGCAACGGCACGGTGGCGGGCGCGAAGGCGCGCGTCATGCGCATCAGCTTCTCGGGCGAGCTGGCCTATGAGGTGAACGTGCCGGCCAACGCGGGCCGCGCGGTCTGGGAAGCGCTGATGCAGGCGGGCGCCGAATTCGGCATCACGCCGTATGGCACGGAAACGATGCACGTGCTGCGCGCGGAGAAGGGCTACATCATCGTCGGCCAGGATACCGACGGCTCGGTGACGCCTTTCGATCTCGGCATGGGCGGGCTTGTTTCGAAGGCGAAGGATTTCCTCGGCAAGCGTTCGCTCTCTCGCTCGGACACGGCGAAGGAAGGCCGCAAGCAGTTCGTCGGCCTGCTCACCGACGACGCGCAGTACGTGCTGCCCGAAGGCGGCCAGATCGTCGCGCCCGATGCGGTGACGCGTGCCGACGGGACGACGCCGATGCTCGGCCACGTCACGTCGAGCTATTACAGCCCGGTTCTCGACCGCTCGATCGCGCTCGCGGTGGTGAAGGGCGGTCTCGGCAAGATGGGCGAGAAAGTCGTGGTGCCGATGGCCGATGGCCGTCGCGTTGCCGCGACGATCGCGAGCCCGGTTTTCTATGACACGGAAGGGGTGCGTCAGCATGTTGAATGAAACGATCGAACCGGTGCCCCTCGGGGAACGCGCGGTGACGGTGCCGCTGGAGTCGCCGTGCGTGGGCGTGGCCGCGCTGCTCGACGCGCATGAAGCGCAAGGCGAGCGCGTGACGAAGGCGTTCGCGATGCGCGAGCTGCCGTTCCGCGATCTCGTGACGGTGCGCGGCGAGCCCGGCGATGCCGCGTTTGCCGAGGCGTTCGCGCGGGTGGTCGGCTGTGCGGTGCCCGCGCAGCCCAATACGCGGGTGTCCGCCGCGCAGTACGACGTGCTGTGGCTCGGTCCCGACGAATGGCTCGTGCGTTCGCGCGAAGCGGTCAACGCCGGCGTGCTCGAAGACGCGCTCGTGCGGGCGTTGAACGGCATGTGGGCGTCGGCGGTCGATGTCGGCAGCGGCTATACGGTGCTGGAACTGAGCGGCGCGCGCGTGCGCGAAGTGCTCGCGCGCGGCTGTCCGCTCGATCTGCATCCGCGCATGTTTGGCGAAGGCCAATGCGCGCAGAGCTTCTATTTCAAGGCGTCGATCATGCTGATTCCGACCGGCGCGGAGCGCTTCGAAGTGGTCGTGCGGCGCAGTTTCGCCGACTACTTCTGCCGCATCATGCTCGACGCCGCGGCGCCGCTCGTGTCATGAAGCTCGTCGAGGGCGCGTTTGCGCGGCCGTTCGATGCCGCATTCGCGCAGACGCGAGGGCGCGGCTGGAGCGTGTTCGTCGAGGCGTTGAGCGTGCCGGTGCACGTGGGCATCCACGCGCACGAACACGGCGCGCCGCAGCCGGTCGTGATCGACGCGCGGCTTGGCTACGGCGGCGCACCCGACGAGTCTGGCGAATGGATCGACTATGACGGCTGGTGCACGCGCATTGCCGACTTCCTCGCGCACAAGCCGCATACGCGGCTGCTCGAAACGCTCGCGGTGGACGTGGCCGCGCTTTCGTTTCGCGAGTGGCCCGCGTTGCAGACGCTCGAACTCGCACTGCACAAGCCGAAGATCCGGCCCGGCACGCGCCGCGTGGGTATCGCACTCGACTGGACGCGCGAGGACTGGATCGCGTGGCGCGGTTCGCAAGCGCTCGCGAGCCAATAAAACCGCCGCGCTCGCCGCTTCTCCATGCAGCCGGTACGTAGTCGATATGCAATCGACAAGTAATCGATAAGCAGGCGCACAACTGAAGGTTCAGATCGCCGTGCCCGCGCCGCGTGCACGGATTACGCGTCTTATTGCGCAGGTACTCCCATGATTGGCGAAAACAAAGAGCAATTCATTCTCACCCTGTCGTGCCCGAGCGGGCCGGGACAGGTCGCGGCGATGGTCAGGGTACTGGAAGCGCATCATTGCTATATCGACGCGCTCAATGTTTTCGACGACGATCTGAGTGGCCGCTTTTTCGTACGCTGCGTATTTCATGCGGCCGGCGGCGAGCCGCTTTGCGTCGATAAACTCAAGCAGCAGTTCGCGCCGGTCGCGGCCGACTTCAACATGGAGTGGGCCGTGCATAGCGCCGAGGTGCGTCCCAAGGTGCTCATCATGGTGTCGAAGCTCGAGCACTGCCTCGCCGATCTGCTGTTTCGCTGGCGCATGGGCGAACTGAAAATGGATATCGTCGGCATTGCGTCGAATCATAACGATCTGGCCGCGCTCGCCGAATCGCACAAGCTGCCGTTCCATCATTTTCCGATTACCGGGGCCGGTAAGGAAGCGCAGGAGAAGCAGTGGCTCGACCTCGCGGAGCGCACGGGCGCGGAACTCGTCGTGCTCGCGCGCTATATGCAGGTGCTCACGTCCGACGCCTGCGAGAAGCTCGGCAATCGCGCGATCAATATTCATCATTCGTTTCTGCCCGGCTTCAAAGGCGCGAAGCCTTATCACCAGGCGCATGCGCGCGGCGTGAAACTGATCGGCGCGACCGCGCATTTCGTCACCGACGATCTCGACGAAGGGCCGATCATCGAGCAGTTCGTCGAACGCGTCGATCATGCGCTGCGTCCCGAGCAATTGCTGGCCGTGGGCCGCGACGTCGAATGCATCACGCTGGCGCGCGCGGTCAAGGCGTTTACCGAGCGCCGGGTATTTCTCAACGGCGACCGCACCGTCGTCTTTCAGTGACGATCGTCGCAGCCGGCGCGGCGTGTGGCCGGCTTATTCGACGCTCACGTCCGGCGTCAGCCCCTGCGATCGCGCCACGCGATACGCATGGGGCGTTTCGCCATATTCCTTGCGGAATTCGCGGCCGAGGTGAGACGCATCGGAGAACCCGCATGACGCGGCGATTTCCGTGACCGAGCGGTCGGAACTCGTGAGCATCCACGCGGCCATGCGCACACGCAATTGCCGGCCATAGGCATGCGGCGATTTGCCGGTTTCGGCCGCGAACAGTCTTTCGAGTTGCCGCACTGACAGATCGACCCGATGCGCGATATCAGCGAGCGGCAGAGGATGCCCGACATGCTGCTCCATGATGAGGATCGCGCGCCGCACCTGCGGATGCGTGGTCGGTGCGAGGCCGGCCGGATACGGCTGCGGCGCGTTGCCCTTTTGCGCCTCGTCGACGATCAGGATGCGCTGGGCTTTCTGCACGATGCTCGCGTCGAAATGCCGAAGCAGAATGGCCGCGGCAACGTCGATCGACGCGCGGCCGCCCGAGCAGGTGATGCGCCGCCGGTCCATGACGAAGAGCCGGTCCGCGATCAGGCTCGATTCCGGAATCGACGGGAAGCGCTCGACGAAATCCCAATAGTGAAACCAGCTGACGCAGATGCGGTAGCCGTCCATCACGCCCGCGCGCGCCAGTGAAAAAGCGCCAGTGCAGATGCCGACAAGCGTGGTCGGCCGCGCGGCGTTTTCGCGGATGAAGCGCAAGGTCGCGTCGCTGGCGGACGGGCCGGAGTGCAGCAGTCCGCCCACGACGACCAGATAGTCGAAGGCGCCCGCTTCCTCATAAGTTGCCCACGGTGTGACCTGAATGCCGCAGCTTGCGCGGATCGGCACGAGCGTTTCGCCGATGATGGTCCACGAGCACCGCACGGGGCGGCTCATGTCGCCATCGTCGCCGGCGAGACGCAGCAGATCCACGAAACCGGAGAAGGCGGTCAGCGTGAAATTGGGAAGCAGGACGATGCCGAAGCGTAACGGCGGTTTTTGGCCGTCGCGAGGCGGGACTGTCTGGGGCTGCATGGAAGGCATTCCGAGCGAAAGTGTGTGATGCGTGCTAGCCGTAAGCCCACGGTGAGGACGCAGCTATTTTATTGAATATGGTGGGTTGGAGTGCTTGCGTCGGCGCTGTCACTCCGTTCTGAATCTCCCCCGTAAGAATACACGACCTGCCGTGCGCCGGAGCCTTCCAGCGCGGCTTTAAAGCGGGCCTGGCTCGCTGCCCGACACGCGCCGCGCGTACCCATGACATTTTCAGAATGAAAGGAATCGGGCATACGTCCGAATCCCTGCCCCGCACCTGCTGGCTTTTTGTAAATTGATCGTTCAATCAACTTAAAGTCCTGTCCTGTCGGTATTGGCGGCAACGTTTGTCGCTTCTGCGCAATTGCCCGTCGCAATTGCTACGTTGATCGGCTTTTTGCCGGACAACCATGTGTCATGGGACGCACCCCATGACCGGTGCCCCATTCACGCCGATGAGCCGCACGCCGGATTCGATGCGATTTCCCTACGACGGGCCCGGCGGCGCGGCTTCATGACCCGAATTGCCAAGGAGACAACGATGTGCCGATTCCCCGTGCTTAAAACAGGCGCGCTCGCGTGCGCCGCGGTTCTCTGTGCCAACGCGTATGCCGCCGATCCGCTGGCGTGCAAGGAGGTGCGCTTCGCCGACGTGGGCTGGACCGATATCGCGGCGACGACCGGCGTCGCCTCGACAATTCTCGGCGCCCTCGGCTATGCGCCGACGAAGACGATCGCCTCGGTGCCGATCACGTTCGCGGGGCTCAAGAGCAAGCAGATCGACGTGTTCCTCGGCTACTGGTCGCCCACGATGGACCCGATCGTCGAGCCGTTCACGAAGTCGGGCTCGATCAAGGTGCTGCCCACGCCCAATCTCACGGGCGCCAAGTACACGCTCGCGGTGCCCGATTACGTCTTCCAGGGCGGGCTGAAATCGTTCCAGGACATCGCGAAGTATGCGGACAAGCTGCAAGGCCGCATTTACGGCATCGAGCCCGGCAATGACGGCAATGCGCTCATCGAGAAGATGATCGGCGCGAACCAGTATGGGCTCGGCAAATTCAAGCTCGTCGAATCGAGCGAGGCGGGGATGCTCGTGCAGGTCAACCGCGCGATTCGCGACAAGCAGTGGATCGTCTTCCTCGGCTGGGAGCCGCATCCGATGAACGTGCAGATGAAGATCGACTATCTCTCCGGCGGCGACGCCGTATTCGGTCCCGACTACGGCGCGGCGCGCGTGTTGACGGCGCAGCCGCCCGACTATGCGGCGCGCTGCCCGAACGTCGCGAAGTTCATCGCCAATCTGCGCTTCACGACCGACATCGAAAATCATCTGATGGTGCCGATCGCCAACAAGGTGGACCCGAACAAGGCCGCCGCCGACTGGCTGCGTGGCAATCCGCAGGTGCTCGACGCCTGGCTCGCGGGCGTGACGACGCTCGACGGCAAGCCCGGCTTGCCCGCCGTGCGCGCCTCGCTGGGCGTGCACTGACAGGCGTTCACCCGTGCCGTGGGGCGCCATGGGGCGCCACGTGGGTGGCGAGGCGCGACGCGTGCGTCGGATGCGCGTGGCGCTGCCCCTGAACATCCCTATTGGCGCGGCAATTCTGGTCGATTAACGTTCCGGACAGGAGGCGGCAGATGGAGCAGGCGGGAATCGGTGCATGTGGCGCGCAGGAAGAGACCGTACGAGGCGGGCAGGGTCATGGGCTGCAACGCGGCCTGAACTGGAAAGACGCGTTCTGGGTGACGAGCGGCGTGCCCGCCGGCGTGCTGTTCACGATCGGCGGCGTGTGCGCGACGATCGGCCAGCCGGCCTGGGCTATCTGGATCGCCTCGATTACGATGGGTCTCGTGCAAAGCGCGACCTACGCGGAAATCTCCGGGCTCTTTCCGCATAAGTCGGGCGGTGCTTCGGTGTACGGAGCGATCGGCTGGGTCCGCTACGGCAAGATGATCGCGCCCGTTTCCGTATGGTGCAACTGGCTGGCGTGGTCGCCGATGCTCGCGCTCGGCTGCGGGCTTGCCGCGAACTACGCGCTCACGACACTGTTCGCGCCCGACGCGGCCATCGTGCAGTGGCACTGGACGCTCGCCAACCTCGGCTTTATCAAGCCCGGCCTGACCTTGCGCATCAACGCCACGTTTCTGATTGCCGCGGCCTTTCTGCTCGTCACGTTCAGGCTTCAGCATAGCGGCGCTTCGAAGGCGGCGAAGACGCAGAAGATACTCGGCATCGCTTCGCTCACGCCGCTGCTGATCGTCGGCCTCGTGCCGATCATCACGGGCGACGTGCCCGCCGCACATCTCCTGCCGCTGCTGCCGCTCGGGCGCGACGCGCACGGCACTCTCACCGCCGCGTACTTCGGCACCTGGAACGGGCAAGGCGTGGTGATGGCGCTAGGCGCGATGTTCATGGCGGGATGGGCGTCGTATGGATTCGAAACGGCGGTCTGCTATACGCGCGAGTTTCGCGATCCGCGGCGCGATACGGCCAAGGCGATCTTCTGGTCGGGCGCGCTCTGCCTCGTGGTGATGACGCTCGTGCCTCTCGCGTTTCAAGGCGCGCTCGGCACGCCGCTGATGCTCGATCCGCGCATCGGCGACGGTACGGGCGTGGGCACCGCCATGGCCGCGATGGTGGGCGGCGGCGCGTGGGTTGGCAACGCCATCGTGGTGATGCTGATGCTCTCGATCCTGCTGATCGTGATGACCTCGATGATGGGATCGTCGCGCACGCTCTATCAGGCGTCGGTGGACGGCTGGCTGCCGCGCTACCTCTCGCGCGTGAACGGGCACGGCGCGCCGACGGCGGCGATGTGGACCGACCTCTGCTTCAATCTCGTGCTGCTGGCGATGTCGGACTATATGACGGTGCTGTCGATCTCGAACGTCTGCTATATGTTGTTCGTGTTTCTCAACCTGCAGTCGGGATGGATTCATCGCATGGATCGCGGCACGCGCGTGCGCCCGTTTCGCTGCCCGACGTGGCTGCTCGCGCTCGGTGCGCTGTGCGGTTATGCCAACCTGGTGTTCGTCGGCGCCGGCGCCGATCTGCAAGGCGAGGGCACGCTGCGCAATGGTCTTCTCGCAATGCTGCTGATCGTGCCGGTATTCGCTTACCGGCACTACTGGCAGGATCGCGGGCGTTTTCCGGCGGGCAGTGCGTCAGATATGAACGTGAGTGTGCCGGCGCGCAGCCGGTGGTTGAATCTGGCGCCGTATGGGGCGCTTGCCGCAGCCGTGCTTACGGTGGCCGTTTCGCATTGGCTGGCGGCTTCGGTTTGAAGCAGCCGCGGAGTTTGGTGGTCGGCGGCGTCATGCGGGAAACCGTTGCGATCGATCGGGATGCCGACGAACCCCACGTCGGCATTCGGCCTGTAAAGGCTATCGTCTTGTAGTGATCCGGGACGGAGTTGAAGATGAGGAAGACTGGCGCTTTTTTGATCCCGCTTCCGATGCGAAGCACTTCGTGATCGAGGACGGCAAGGTCGATCCCTGGTCTTTGTCGTGACCATGCGCCGTCACACCCGCGCCCGGATGTGCGGCGTGGATCGTCACGCTCCTGCCGTGGCCGGCTTCACCGCCCGCGCCGGCGCGCCGTTCGCCACGAAGTACGCGGCGTGCGAACGCGCCAGCGGCGCGCGTCCGCGAATCCTGTCCGCAATCTTTTCCGCGAGCATGATCGTCGGCGCATTGAGATTGCCGGTGGTGATGCGCGGCATGATCGACGCATCGACTACGCGCAGACCGTCGATGCCGTGCACGCGGCCTTCGCCGTCCACCACGGCCATGTTGTCGTAGCCCATCGCGCACGAGCAGGACGGGTGATACGCGGTTTCCGCGCGGCTGCGCACGAATGCGTCGATCTCCGCATCGGACCTGAGCGCCGCGCCGGGGCTCAATTCGCGGCCGCGGAAACGATCGAGCGCCGGCTGGGCGATGATCTCGCGCGTGATGCGGATCGCGTCGCGGAACTCGCGCCAGTCGAGTTCTTCGGCCATGTAGTTGAAGAGAATCGACGGGTGCTCGTGCGGATCGCGCGAGCGCAGCTTCACGCGCCCCCGGCTCGGCGAACGCATGGAGCCTACGTGCGCCTGGAAGCCATGCATTTTGATCACGTTGGTGCCGTTGTAATTGATCGCGACGGGCAGAAAGTGGTACTGGATATTCGGCCAGGGATCGTCGTCGCGCGTGCGGATAAAGCCGCCCGCCTCGAAGTGATTGCTCGCGCCGATGCCGGTGCCGCGCAGCATCCATTCGAGACCGATAGCCGGCTGATTGCGCATCAGCAGCGCCGGATAGAGCGAGACGGGCTCCCGGCACTCGTACTGCATATACATTTCCAGGTGATCCTGAAGATTCTGCCCGACCCCGGGCAGATCGAGCACGACAGGAATGTCGAGTTCGCGCAGCCACGCGCCGGGGCCGACCCCCGAGCGTTGCAGGATCTGCGGTGAAGCGATCGCGCCCGCGCACAGCAGCACTTCGCGGCGCGCATGGCGGGTGATGCGCGTGGCGCCGTCGAGAAAGACGACGCCGCAGGCGCGCTTGCCGTCGAACAGAATGCGATCGGTAACCGCATGCGTGACGATCTCGAGGTTCGGCCGTTGTCTCGCCTGGTCCAGGTAGCCGCGCGCGGTGCTCGCGCGCCGGCCCTTTGCCGTGACGGTGCGATCCATCGGGCCGAAGCCTTCCTGGCGATAGCCGTTCAGATCGTCGGTGCGCGGATAGCCGGCCTGCACGCCGGCCTCGATCATCGCCTCGAAGAGCGGATTGACGCCGGGTTTGCTCGTCGTCACATGCACGGGGCCGTTGCCGCCGTGATAGTCGTTCGCGCCGACGTCGCGCGTTTCGGCCTTGCGGAAATAGGGCAGGCAGTCCAGATAGCTCCAGTGCTCCAGCCCCTTGCGTTCGGCCCAGCCGTTGTAGTCGAGCGCATTGCCGCGGATGTAGCACATGCCGTTGATGAGCGACGACCCGCCGAGCCCCTTGCCGCGTCCGCACTCCATGCGCCGGTGGTTCATATGCGGCTCGGGCTCGGTTTCGTAAGCCCAGTTGTAGCGGCGGCCCTGCAGCGGGTAGGCGAGCGCCGCCGGCATTTGCGTGCGGAAATCGAAGCGGTAGTCGGGGCCGCCGGCTTCGAGCAGCAGCACCTTGATGTCGCTATCCTCGGTGAGGCGGGTGGCGAGCACGTTGCCCGCCGATCCCGCACCGATGATGATGTAGTCGTACTCTTGCGCGGCCATGCGGGACTCCCTCAGAAAACGGGCTGATACGGTCCCAGTTCCACCTGGACCGATTTGATGCGCGTGTAGTGTTCGAGCGTCGTGATGCCGTTTTCGCGGCCCACGCCGGATTGCTTGTAGCCGCCCACGGGCATTTCGGCCGGCGACTCGCCCCATGTGTTGATCCAGCAGATGCCCGCTTCGAGCCGATGGATCACGCGATGCGCGCGCGCGAGGTTGTCGGTCACGACGCCGGCGGCGAGGCCGTAAAGCGTTTCGTTGGCGCGCGCGATCACTTCGGCTTCGCTCGCGAACGTGAGAATGCTCATCACCGGGCCGAAGATTTCTTCCTGGACGATCCGCATGTCGTCGCGGCAACCGGAAAACACGGTGGGCTGCACGTATTGGCCGCGCGCGAAATCGCCTTGCGTGAGGCGTGCGCCGCCCGCGAGCAGCCGCGCGCCCGCGCGCTTGCCGCGCTCGATATAGCCGAGCACCTTGTCGAGTTGCGCGGCGCTCGCGAGCGGCCCGAAGTTGGTGGCGGGATCGGCGGGATTGCCGACGCGAATGCGCTGCACGCGTTCGAGCACGCGCGCTTCGAACTCGGCGATCACGGCTTGATGCACGAAGACGCGCGTGCCGTTGGTGCACACCTGGCCCGAGCTGAAGAAATTGGCCGTCACGGCGATATCGGCGGCGCGATCGAGGTCGGCGTCTTCGAAGACGATAAGCGGCGATTTGCCGCCTAGCTCCATCGTGACTTCCTTGAGCGTGGAGCCGCCCGCTGTCGCCATGACCTTCTTGCCGGTTTCGACGCCGCCCGTAAACGAAATTTTCTCGATGCCCGAATGTATGGCAAGCATCGCGCCCACGCGCCCGTCGCCGTGAACCACGTTGAAGACGCCCGGCGGCACGCCCGCCTCGATATAGATCTCCGCGAGTTTCGTCGCCGACAGCGGCGTGACCTCGCTCGGCTTGAAGATCATCGCGTTGCCGGCGGCGAGCGCGGGCGCCGATTTCCAGCAGGCGATCTGGATCGGATAGTTCCATGCACCGATGCCGGCCGTGACGCCCAGCGGCTCGCGCCGCGTGTAGACGAACGAGGTCTCGCGCAGCGGAATCTGCTGGCCTTCGAGCGCGGGGGCGAGGCCTGCGTAATACTCGATCACGTCGGCGCCCGTGACGATGTCGACGGCGCGCGTTTCGGCGATGGGCTTGCCCGTGTCGAGGGTTTCGAGGTCCGCGAGTGCGTCGTTGCGCTCGCGTAGCAACTCGACCGCGCGGCGCAGCACGCGCGAACGCTGCATGGCCGTCAGTGCGGCCCAGGCGCGCTGACCGGTGCGCGCCGATTGCACGGCGCGGTCGATATCGGCCGCGCTCGCGTGTTGCACCGTGGCGAGCTTCTCGCCGGTGGCGGGGTTGAAGGTGTCGAACGTTTCGCCACTGGTGGCGTCCGTGTAGGCACCGTCGATAAAAAGGCGTTGCACGGGGAAAAGAGGCGTCGAAGAGGGCATCGAAGTGGCTCCGGGACGGGTTATCTGGATGACTTGCTCGGGCGCGCCTTGGCGCGCGCGTCGAGCAGCAGGTCGATGTAGTCGTTGGCGATGCGCAGCGCGGTCTTCGTGTCGAACGGCTCGCCCGTCAGCGCGCCGCGCAGCCAGAGGCCGTCGATCAGCGCGGCGAGGCCGCTCGCGGCACGGCGGGCCGCCGTGTTCGGCAAGACCCGCTCGAATTCCGCGCACAGGTTCGAGTGAAGCCGCCGCGTGTTGATGCGTTGCAGCCGGCGCAGCGCAGGCTGATGCATGCTCTCGGCCCAGAACGCGAGCCATGTCTTCATGACGGGCGAGTTCACCTGCGAGACGTCGAAATTGGCGGCGACGATCGCGCGCAGCCGCGCGCGCGGCTCGTCTTTCGCGGCCTGGCGCCGGCGCATCGTCGCTTCCCACAGGTCGTGCAGCACATGGCGCATGGTGGCTTCGAGCAGGCCATCCTTGCCGCCGAAGTAGTGGCTCACGATGCCGGTGGAAATGTTCGCGTGCTGCGCCACGCTCGCGAGCGTCGTGCCTGAAAGACCCGACTGGTCGATCGATTGCAAGGTGGCGTCGATGAGTTGCGCGCGACGTATGTCGCGCATTCCGATCTTGGGCATGGTGGTTCGGGACACTCCTGGAAGGTTCTCACTTTAGGTTTTTTTTATTGATTGTTCAATCAATAAAAACGCAATAAAGGCGGGATCGGCGGATTTCATAAAGTCGATGTCGGATTGCCGATGATCGCGCTGTCGAAGTGCCAGGAAAGCCCGCCGCATAACGTTTTGTGCCTGTTTTGCAGGGGTTTTCGCGTTGCCGGGTGTCGTTCCTGCACCAGTGGATGTCGTGTCCGCGCAAGTCAGCCGAGATTTGGACTTGTACGTTCTGTTCGTCCGCGCCGGACTTTATGGCCGTTTTTCAGGGCTGTTTTTCATGCCGGCCTGGCGCGGCCCGACAACCGTATCGCGAGACAGGAGAGAGACGACACCATGAGAAAAACAGGAAACGCGGTGGCACTGACCGGTATGGCGCTGGCATTGGCCGCTGTCCCGAACGCGAGTTATGCGCAGAGCAGCGTCACCTTGTACGGGATCATCGACGCCGGCGTGACCTACGTGAGCAATGCGGGCGGCTCGCACCAGGTGAAATTCGACGACGGCATTGCCCAGGCGAACCGCTGGGGCCTCAAGGGCACCGAGGATCTCGGCGGCGGCATGAAGGCCGTGTTCGAACTGGAGAGCGGCTTCCATCTCGGCAACGGACAGATCGCCAACGGCGGCTCGCTGTTCGGCCGCGCGGCGTATGTCGGATTGCAAAACGATTGGGGCACGCTCACGCTCGGCAATCAGCCCGACATGACGCAGGAGTTCGTCTATCTCTACAACGCCTCGGCATGGGCGAGCGGCTACGCGATCAACCAGGGCGACTTCGACCGCATGAATGGCGACCATTTGCAGAACTCGGTGAAGTTCATGTCGAACACGTTCGGCGGATTCCAGTTCGGCGGCATGTACTCGTTCAGCAACAAGGCGGGCGACTTCCATAACGGCAGCGCGTGGAGCGTCGGCGCGCAGTATCAGCACGGCCCGTTCGCGATGGGTACCGCGTACACGCAGCTCAATAACCCGTCGGGCATCTACGGCTTCGACCCCTACGCGATGATCGGCGTGCGGACCTTCTTCGGCCGGCCGACCGTCAGCGTCGATCCGGCTACGGGCACGGTAACGTCGCTCTATGCGGACACGCCGTTTCCGGTGGACAAGCAGGCCACCTTCGGCGCGGGCGCGAGCTATGCGATCGGCAACGTCACGCTGATGGGCGCTTTCACCTACACGCAGATCACCGCATTCGGCGAGAGCCGGCACATGCAGGTAGGCGAAGGCGGCGCCAACTGGCAGATGACGCCTTCGTTCAGCATGACGGGCGGCTACCAGTACACGCACTTCGACGGCCACCACTGGAACCAGCTTTCGGCGGGCATGCATTACCTGCTGTCGAAGCGCACGGACGTTTATCTGTCGGGCGACTGGCTCAGGGCTTCGCAGGGCGTGGACGCGGTGATCGGCTATGGCTTCACGCCTGCGTCGACCACCACGCAGGCCGACGTGCGCATCGGCCTGCGGCATCTGTTCTGAGCGCGACCTCTCATGACGGAGCGTGTCGCGGGATGGCGGCGCCGTTCAAGTGCGCGTCGTTTTTTGCACATCGCCGGGTACGGGCGGCACGCTACGCTCGAAACGTCGTTGCGTTGCGCGCTTGGCATGAGGCAACGCGTTCCCATGTACAGCATCGAACAGGAGACAGCGAGATGAGCGGTAATCGAGGCGTCGTGTATCAGGGGCCGGGCAAGGTCGAAGTGCAGAACATCGCGTATCCGAAGATGGTCGATCCGAGCGGGCGCTCGATCGGTCACGGTGTCATTCTCAAGGTGGTCAGCACCAATATCTGCGGCTCGGATCAGCATATGGTGCGCGGGCGCACGACCGCGCCGGTCGGCCTCGTGCTCGGCCACGAAATCACCGGCGAAGTGGTCGAGGTGGGCAAGGACGTCGAGACGCTGAAAATCGGCGACCTCGTTTCGGTGCCGTTCAACGTGGCATGCGGGCGCTGCGCGATGTGCCGCGAACAGCACACGGGCGTGTGCCTGACCGTGAATCCGTCGCGCGCGGGCGGCGCCTATGGTTATGTCGATATGGGCGGCTGGATCGGCGGGCAGGCGGAATACGTGCTCGTGCCGTACGCCGACTTCAATCTGCTGAAATTCCCCGACCGCGACCAGGCGATGGCGAAGATGCGCGATCTCACCTGCCTCTCGGACATTCTGCCGACCGGCTACCACGGCGCGGTAACGGCGGGCGTGAAGCCGGGATCGACCGTCTATATCGCGGGGGCGGGGCCGGTCGGGATGGCGGCCGCGGCGTCGGCGCGCCTGCTCGGTGCGGCCTGCACGATCGTCGGCGATATGAATGCGGAACGGCTCGCGCATGCGAAGGCGATGGGCTTCGAGGTGGTCGATCTGTCGAAGGACGCCTCGCTTGGCGAGCAGATCGAGCAGATTCTCGGCAAGCCGGAAATCGATTGCGCGGTGGATTGCGTGGGCTTCGAGGCGCACGGCCATGGCGCGGCCGGCCATGCCGAGGAAGCGCCCGCCACGGTGCTGAATTCGCTGATGGAAATCACGCGCCCGGCCGGCATGATCGGCATTCCGGGTCTTTACGTCACCGACGACCCCGGCGCCAGCGACGTGGCCGCGCAGCACGGCAGCCTGAGCATCCGCTTCGGCCTCGGCTGGGCGAAGTCGCATTCGTTCCATACGGGGCAAACGCCGGTGCTCCGCTACAACCGCAACCTGATGCAGGCGATCCTGTTCGACCGCCTGCCGATTGCGAAGATCGTCAACGTCTCGGTGATTTCTCTCGACGAAGCGCCGGAAGGCTACAAGAAGTTCGATGGCGGCGCGCCGCGCAAGTTCGTCATCGATCCGCACGGTTTGCTGGCGGCGTAGTCGAGCGTCGTCGAACCGCGCGAGCATGCGAAACGGGCCGCCAGTTTTTCTGGCGGCCCGTTTTGCTGTTGGGCGTGATAAAGCCGGAACGCCGGAATAGCCGAGGCGCTTTTTATCGCGCCTGCTATGTTTATGCGTGCGTCTAGGCGTGCACCGGTGCTATTGCGAGAGGTGCCGCCGGCGTGCCCATGCCCGAAAGCGGTGCAATGCGCTTGCGGCGCTCGCCGGTCGGCGCGCTGCCGAAGGCGTCGCGGTAGCTCTTGCTGAAGTGGCAGGCCGACTGGAAGCCGCACGCCATCGTGATCTGCATGATCGACATGTCGGTTTGCAGCAGCAGTTCGCGCGCACGGCGCAGGCGCAGCGTCAGATAGTAGTGCGTGGGCGTCATGCCGAGATGCTCGTGAAAGATCCGCTGCAATTGCCGCTGCGACAGGTTCGCGAGACGCGCGAGTTCCTCGCGCGAAAGCGGCTCTTCGATGTTGTTCTCCATCAGCGAGATGACTTCGAAGAGCGATTTGTTGGCGGAGCCGAGCCGCGCGACGAGCGGCATGCGCTGCTGGGCGGACGTGTCGCGCACATGCTCGATGACGAATTGCTCGGCGATCTGCGTGATGCGGGCAATGCCGACGCGCGCCGCGATCAGGTGCAGCATCATGTCGAGCGGCGCGACGCCGCCGGTGCAGGTGACGCGGTCGCGGTCGATGACGAACAGTTCCTTGAGAAAGCGCGTAGACGGAAACTCTTCCTTCAGCGCCGACATGTTTTCCCAGTGGATCGCGCAGGCGTAGCCGGCCAGCAGCCCGGCTTTTGCGAGCGCGTAGGTGCCCGTGCACAGGCTGCCCAGCACGATGCCCATGCGCGCGAAGCGGCGCAAGGCGGCGAGATGGGCGGGCGTGGTGGCGCGCTGCACGTCGATGCCGCCGCACACGAACACGATGTCGGGCTGCCCCGCGCATTCGGCCGGGCCGGTATCGATGGCAAGACCGTTGCTGGCCGTCACGAGGCCGCCGTCCGGACTGATGACCGACCACCTGTAAAGCGGCTGGCCACTGAGGTAGTTCGCCATGCGAAGGACTTCGATCGCGTTGGTGAACGCGATCATGGTGAAGTCGGGCAGCGGCATGAACGCGAAGTGCGCTAACGACGCCGTGCGATCCGGCAACATGGGGACTATTCCTTTGTGGTCAATCTGGGTCAATCGCCTGCTGGCCGGGGGATGGCTGGCTACGGCTGCCGCAATTCTGGGATCTGGCAGGGCAAGTGTGCCATGCGGCAAAACCCTGAGTCATCTGAACAAAAAAGAACGACTTCCGCGGGAAAGAACGGCGGCGTGATGCGGCTTGAATTAACGCGGGCCGAACACTTGTGAAAAACGGACGCGAATGGCGGAAAAGGCAAAGAACGCGTCTGAATTCCGACAATGGGCGTTTATTCGAACGACAAGAATAGAGCCGTCGGTTTCGTGCAGGTCGACCGGTGGAAAGCCGGATCGAAATGATCGCGCCGGAAACAATCGTTCCGTGCGTATCTTTCATTTACTGCATTGAATACTTTCAAATTCATGCGATAGTCCTGGAGCGGGTCATGAGCACGCAGAGCACACTGCACGACAACAGCATCATCATCGACGGTCTGAACATTTCGAAATTCGAACGCTCGGTGTTCGAAGACATGCGCAAGGGCGGCGTCACCGCCGTGAACTGCACGGTCTCCGTGTGGGACGACTTCCAGAAGACCATCG
>NZ_VWWM01000089.1:0-22491 GCF_011752945.1 Paraburkholderia sp. Cy-641 | reverse complement strand
CCCGCCGCGGCCGGTGCCGGCGGCGCGAATTGCGGAGCCGCGTACGAGGCGGACGGTTGCACGTAAACCGGCGGCGCATTCTTGACGATGCGGACCTTGCCTTCGCCCTCGGTTACTTCGAGTTCGGAGATGCCGGACTCCGAGACGAGGTCGATCAGAGTTTTGAGTTTACGTAGATCCATCAGGTTGCCCCTTTCAATGCGTAGTGTGCCGGCCCGTGCAAGCGCAGTAGCCGGCTCAAATTGGACGTGTTTGGATTCAGCCGCGCGGCGAGCCGGCCGCGAGCCGGTCGAGCGCGAATTCGAGTGCGTACAGATACCCCTTCCAGCCAAAGCCGTAAATCACGCTTTCAGCCAGGTCGGAGAAATACGAGTGATGCCTGAACGGTTCGCGGCGATGCACGTTCGACAGATGAATCTCGACGAACGGGATGCCGACCCCCGCCAGTGCGTCCCGAATCGCCACGCTCGTGTGCGTGTACGCGGCGGGATTGATCAGGATGAAATCGGTTTTTTCCGCACGGGCCGACTGGATGCGGTCGACCAGCGCGCCTTCGTGATTGCTCTGGAACGACGCCAGCTCGACGCCTGCGTCGGCTGCGCGGTCTGCCAGCGCCTGATCGATCTGCGGCAGGGTCACGTGACCGTAGACCTCGGATTCCCGGGTGCCGAGAAGGGTGAGGTTAGGTCCGTGCAGTACCAGCAGTCGCGTCATGGTCGCTTCTTTTTCCGTGGAATTGCGCGCACTTTAGCGCTGATTAGAGAAACTTGTCTAGTTTCGCGCGCGTACGGAGCGCTTGCCGGCGCGGCGCGTCACCGCGCGGCGGACTCATCTTCACTCAAATCCACGGGATTCTCGCGCATTTTTACTCGTTCCGCGCGAAATCGGGTACTAAAAGGCGGCAGCAAAAGAAACCGGGAATTTACAGCGTATCGAGCGTCTGACGGAGCGCCTTGGGGTCGATCTGTCCCAATTTTGTCGAGCGGATGTTGCCTTTTGCGTCGATCACGACGGTAAACGGCAAGCCGCCCGCGTTGTTGCCGAAGGCGCGCGCGAGGTCGGCGCCGCCGAAACCGGTCACGTAGATCGGATAGGCCACCTTGACCTTCTGCAGGAACGCCTCGATGTTTTTTTCCGAGTCGACGCCCAAGCCGACGAACTGGATGCCTTTCTTCTGGTACTCGCGCTGAATTTGCGACAGCTCGGGCATTTCCTCGACGCACGGCCCGCACCACGAGGCCCAGAAGTTGACGACGACCGGGTGTCCCTTGAGCAGGCTCAGCGACTGCGGCTTGCCGTCGACGCTCGTGACCGGCGCGGCCCACAACTGCTCGACCGCGCTCCGAGTCGTGTCGGACTGCGCGCCGCCCTGCGCCGCGTACGCGGCGTCGGCATCGCGATTGAACCAGTGATTGGCCAGCACTCCGCCGCCCGCGGCGACCAGCGCGACCACCGCGCTTGCCAGAATCCGTCTCGTGTTCATTGTCGCTCTGCTTTGTTTCAGTTCAGTTGGTGAAGGAGGTGATTGCGCCGTCGTCGAGCAGCGCCTGCACCGCCTGCAGATTGGCCCGTGCCGTGCGGCCGCGCGCATCGGCGCGCACCGCGCCGCGCAGATCGTCGGTTTCGTACAGCGCGACGTGGATGCCGACCGGCTCCGCGTCGCGCTCGTCCGGGGGGCGCCAGAGGAAGCTCAGCGTTTCGACGTAGCCGCGGCCCGCGAAATGCCGCGTTTCCGACACGTCGTACTGGACGTTCGCGTTCAGCAGATGAATCGCGACTTCCTTCGGGTTGTCGCAGAACACTTGCAGATGCACGTCCGAATGTTCGCCGGCCGTGCCGCCGAGCACCGCGCCGGTCAGATACGGATTGAACGGCGCGAGCCGCTCCATCCAGTCGACCGCGATCACGCGCAGCCGCCGCAGCAGCGCCGGCTGACTGTCGCCCTGAAACAGCGATTGATACTCGCGGATTTCCGCTTCGATCTGATCGTTGTCCGGCAGCCATTCGCCGGCAACACGACTCTCGCCGACGACCTGCCGGGCCGCTTTGCGCTTCGCGGTGGCGTAGTCCAGACCGTCTTCGGCAATCATGCGGGCAGCCGCGATGGCGATTTCCTCGCGCACGCGCTGCGGATCGAAATGTGATTTGCGGACCATCCGTCCATGATACTAGATCGAGGTTGGCGACGCGGTTCGGCGGGGTGCGGCGAACCGGCTGCGCGAGCCGCGTCGGTTACAATAGGCGTCCTTTGCAGACGGTCGTTCCGGCCGTCCTGCGGCACTCCCATCCCTCGCAAAAAAACGCCCGCGCGGCACGACAGGCTTATGCACATCCACATCCTCGGCATCTGCGGCACCTTCATGGGCGGTCTCGCGGTGCTCGCGCGCAACGCAGGCCACACGGTGACCGGCTGCGACGCCGGCGTCTATCCGCCGATGAGCACGCAGCTCGAGGCGCAAGGCATCGGTCTGATCGAGGGTTACGACGCGGACCAGCTGAACGGCCTGAACGCGGACCTGTTCGTGATCGGCAACGTGGTCTCGCGCGGCAATCCGCTGATGGAAGCGATTCTCGACCGTGGCCTGCCGTACGTGTCCGGTCCGCAATGGCTCGGCGAGCACGTGCTGAACGGCAAGTGGGTGCTGGCGGTGGCCGGCACCCACGGCAAGACCACCACGAGTTCGATGCTGACCTGGCTGCTCGAAGACGCGGGCCTGAACCCCGGTTTCCTGATCGGCGGCGTGCCGCTCAATTTCGGCGTGTCGGCGCGGCTCACCGATTCGAGCTTCTTCGTGATAGAAGCCGACGAATACGACACCGCGTTCTTCGACAAACGCTCGAAGTTCGTCCATTACCGCCCCAAAACGGCGGTGCTGAACAATCTCGAATTCGATCACGCCGACATCTTCCCCGATCTCGCCGCGATCGAAACGCAGTTCCATCATCTGATCCGCACGGTGCCGGGCCTCGGGCGCGTCGTCACGAACGGCCGCGAGGACGCGCTCGAACGCGTGCTCACGCGCGGCTGCTGGAGCGAGGTCGAGCGCTTCGGCGTGCAGGGCGGCTGGGACATGCAGCCGGCCGAACAGGGCGTGCCCGTCGACGAGCGCTTCGCCGTCTATCACAACGGCGAGCGCGTCGGCGTGG
Organism: Paraburkholderia sp. Cy-641; assembly: GCF_011752945.1. NCBI lineage: Bacteria > Pseudomonadati > Pseudomonadota > Betaproteobacteria > Burkholderiales > Burkholderiaceae > Paraburkholderia > Paraburkholderia sp. Cy-641. Next base: position 19,344 of record NZ_VWWM01000089.1, on the reverse strand, counting down.
TCGACTGGCAGGTGCAGGGCGAGCACAACCGCATGAACGCGCTGGCCGCGATCGCCGCCGCGCGCCACGTCGGTGTGCCGCCCGCGCAGGCCGCGAAGTCGCTGTCGGGCTTTCGCAACGTGAAGCGCCGCATGGAAGTGCGCGGCAGCGTCGACGGCGTGACCGTGTACGACGACTTCGCGCACCACCCGACCGCGATCGAGACGACGGTGGCCGGCTTGCGCGCGCGCGTCGGCCGCGACAACACGCGGATTCTCGCGGTGCTCGAACCGCGCTCGAACACGATGAAGCTCGGCGTCATGAAAGCGCAACTGCCGGCGAGTCTCGCCGACGCCGACCTCGTGTTCGGCTACGGCGCGCCGGCCGGCCGCGACGCGCTCGGCTGGAATCTCGGCGAAGCGCTCGCGCCGCTTGGCGGCAAGGCGCAGGCATTCGCCGATCTCGACGCGCTCGTCAAAGCGGTGGTTCACGCCGCGCGCCCCGGCGACCAGGTGCTCGTGATGAGCAACGGCGGCTTCGGCGGCGTGCATCAGAAGCTGCTCGACGGCCTTGCCGCGCGAGGCGCGGCGTGATTCTCTATCTGCACGGTTTCCGTTCGTCGCCGAATTCGTTCAAGGCGCGCGTCATGGCGGCGCGGCTTGCCGAGCTGGGCCGCAGCGACGAATGGTGCTGTCCGATGCTGCCGGTGTCGCCGCTGGAAACGGTCGCGCTTGCCGAGTCGCTGGTGGCCGAGGCCCGCGCGACGGGCGCGATGGCATCCGCCGCGAAGCCGGTGACGGTGATCGGCAGCTCGCTCGGCGGCTATTTCGCCACGCACCTCGCCGAAAAGCACGGCTGGCCGGCCGTGCTGCTGAACCCGGCGGTCGTGCCGCAGCGCGATCTGAGCGCCTATCTCGGCGAGCAGCCGTTGTGGCACGGCGGCGGCAGCATCGTCGTCGAGCCGCATCATCTGGATGAGTTGCGTGCGCTCGGCATCACGTCGATCACGCGGCCCGAACGCTATTATTTGATGGCCGCCACCGGCGACGAGGTGCTCGACTACCGCGAAATGCTCGCGCACTATCCGGGCGCGCGCACAAAGCTGATCGAAGGCAGCGACCACGCGATCAGCGAGTTCGCGCAATACGTCGACGACGTGCTGGCGTTTTGCGACGCCAGCCACGTCGAGCCGCCGGCGCCGCGTGAGGCGGCCTGAATTGACCCCGCGGGCGCGCGTATCGCGCCGCGGACCACTACCACGAACACGTTGCCGTGCCGCGCACGCAGTGACCGATCGCAGAACGGGATCGGGCGCGCCGGCAGATGCAAGTCAGAACGAGAGTATTGAGTGAACGTTTTCTTCGAGGAATCGGGCAGTTTCAAGGCCGGCAGCGTGCTGTCGCGCCAGGGCGATGCGTTTCAGGTCGAGTTGCCGGGCGGGCGGCGCGCGAAGGTGCGCGCGAAGGACGTGCTGATCGAATTCGAGAAGCCGGCCGCGGCCGAATTGATGCAGCAGGCCGACGCGCTTGCGCAGGAGATTGATCTCGATTTCCTGTGGGAATGCGCGCCTGAGGACGAATTCCCGTTCGCGACGCTCGGCGCCGAGTATTTCGGCGAGAGCTTCGGCGCGGCCGAACGCGCGGCGCTCGTGCTGCGCATGCATGGCTCGCCGGTGTATTTCCGCCGCAAGGGCCGCGGCATGTATCAGCGCGCGCCGCAGGAGCAGTTGAAGATGGCGCTCGCGGGTCTCGAACGCAAGCGCCAGCAGGCGCTCGTGCAGGCACAGTACGAAGACGAGCTGAAGGAAGGCCGTCTGCCGGAAGCGTTTACCGGCAACAAGGCGCTTGCGCTGCTCACTAAGCCCGACAAGAACACGATCGAATACAAGGCGCTCGAAGGCGCCGCGGCCGCGCGCGGCATTTCGCAGGCGCGCCTGTTGCTCGAATGCGGCGCGATCGCTTCGCCGCGTGCGCTGCACGAAGCGAAATTCCTCTCCGAGTTTTTCCCGCACGGCACCGGTTTCCCGGCGGTCGCCGCCGCGAACGTGCCCGACGATCTGCCGCAGGCCGACGTCGAAGCGTTCTCGATCGACGACATCACGACCACCGAAATCGACGACGCGTTCTCGGTCGAGCATCTGGCCGACGGCCGCGTGCGCATCGGCGTGCACATCGCCGCGCCGGCGCTCGGCATCCAGCGCGGCGACGAGGTCGACGCGATCGCGCGCGCGCGGCTCTCCACCGTCTATATGCCCGGCGACAAGATCACGATGCTGCCCGACAGCGTGGTCGAAACTTTTACGCTCGGCGAGGGCGACTATCGGCCGGCGCTGTCGCTGTATGTGATCGTCAATCGCGAGACGCAGGAGATCGTCGCGAGCGAAACGCGCGCCGAGCGCGTGTTCGTGAAGAACAACCTGCGCCACAACACGCTCGACGAAGTCGTCACCGAAGAGGCACTGGCCGAAGGCGCGGGCGAGTATCCGCATAAGGACGACATCGCGGTGCTGTGGCCGTTCGCCCAGGCGCTGTTCGAAAAGCGCCAGGCCGCGCGCGCCGGCTATGGCTTGCGCCGCGAAGTGCAGCGCAATACCGATTTCAATTTCTACGTCGACGGCGAGCATGTCACGATCACGCCGCGCCGGCGCGGCTCGCCGCTCGACACGATCGTCGCCGAACTGGCGATTCTCGCGAACTCGTCGTGGGGCGCGTTCCTGCACGATCACGGCGTGCCGGGCATCTATCGCACGCAGCGCGCGTTCGGCGCGCCGAGCGGCCCGAAGCGCACGCGCATGCAGACCAACGCCGCGCCGCACGAAGGGCTCGGCGTCACGCAGTACGCGTGGAGCACCTCGCCGCTGCGCCGCTACGTCGACCTCGTGAACCAGTGGCAACTGATCGCCTGCGTACAGCACGGCGTGACCGCGAAGCTGGCCGCGCCGTTCAAGCCGAAGGACGCCGATCTGTTCGCGGTCGTGCAGGGCTTCGACGACACCTACACCGCGTACGCCGATTACCAGCGCCGCATGGAGTACTTCTGGTGTCTGCGCTGGCTCAAGCAGGAGAACCGCAAACAGGTGGTGGCGTCGGTCGTGAAGGGCGACCTCGTGCGTCTCGAAGAAATTCCGCTGCTGCTGCACGTGCCGGGCCTTGGCGTGCATGCGCGCGGCACGCGTTTGCAGATGGAAGTCATGTCGATCGACGAGTTGACGATCGAAGCGTCGGTGCGTCTATTGCACGTGCTCGATGCGCCGACCGTGACGAGCGGCGCGGAAGCCGACGAAGCGGACGAGGGCGAGGAAGAACTGCTCGACGCCGCCGACGATAGCGCCGCAAGCGAAGCCGAAGCGGGGCTCCCGGACGACAACCCCAACGGCGAGTCCGCGTCGGCCGAGGCAAACGGCGACGAGAACAACAATGGAAGCGACGGCGCAGCCAACCCCACGGACGCCGAACAACACCTCACGGAGCCGGGACGATGAGCGGCAATCAGACGCGCGACCGCTACGCGGTCATCGGCAACCCTATCGGCCATAGCAAGTCGCCGTTCATCCACGGACGCTTCGCGGCGCAAACCGGCGAGCCGATCGACTACGGTCCTCTGCTCGCCCCGGTCGATGCGTTCGTGCCGCACGTGCGCGCGTTCATCGAGGCGGGCGGGCGCGGTCTGAACGTGACCGTGCCGTTCAAGCTCGACGCGCATGCGTTCGCGACCACGCTATCGCCGCGCGCGGCGGCGTCCGGCGCCGTGAACACGCTGCGCGTCGACGCGGATGGCATCTACGGCGACAACACCGACGGCTTCGGCCTCGTGCGCGACATCGAGGTCAATCTCGGCGTGCCGCTGAAGGGCGCGCGCATCCTGCTGCTCGGCGCGGGCGGCGCGGCGCGCGGCGTCGTGCTGCCGATGCTCGACCGCGCGCCGCACACGCTGACGATCGTCAATCGCACGGCGGAAAAGGCCGAGGCGCTGGTCGAGCAGTTCGCGCAGGCCGCGCGCGACGCGCACTGCAATCTGGCGGGCGGCAGCGCGCGCGCGATCGAAGCGGGCCAGTACGACGTGATCGTCAACGCGACGGCGGGCAGCCTCGACGCGTCGCTGCCCGAGTGCGACGAGCGCGCGTTCGGCAACGGCACGCTCGCCTACGACATGATGTACGGCGCGCATCCGACGGTCTTCATGGAGCACGCGGCGAAGCTCGGCGCGCGCGGCGCGGACGGTCTCGGCATGCTGGTCGAGCAGGCCGCCGAATCGTTTTACGTGTGGCGCGGCGTGCGTCCGGACGGCGCGCCGGTGCTCGCCGAATTGCGCGCGCTGCTGACGGCGTCGTCTCCCGCCTGAGCGCGATGACGGCGACGCGGCGCGTGAGCGGTTCGCGGGGCCAGTCCGGCCTGCTGCGCTGGCTCGCCTGGCTGATCGCCGTGTTTGCGATCGCCTGGCTCGCGACGCAGGCGTTCTACTTTGCGCAGATCGCGGTCTGGAACGTCGTCGATCCGCGTTCGACGGCCTTCATGCGCTCGGACGCGTGGCGTCTGTCGCAGGATCGGCCGGACCTCTCGGTGCAGCGCAGCTGGGTGCCGTACGAGCAGATTTCGCGCAATCTGAAGCGCGCGATCATCGCCTCCGAAGACGCGAACTTCGTCAACAACAACGGCTACGAAACCGACGCAATCCTGCAGGCGTGGGAGCGCAACAAGGCGAAGGGCCGCATCGTGCGCGGCGGCTCGACGATCACGCAGCAGCTCGCGCGCAACCTGTTTCTGTCGCGCGAGAAGAGTTACATCCGCAAGGGGCAGGAGCTCATCATCACGTGGATGCTCGAAACGCTGATGGACAAGCAGCGCATCTTCGAGATCTATCTGAATTCGGTCGAATGGGGCAACGGTGTGTATGGCGCCGAGGCCGCCGCGCAGTACTACTACAAGACCTCGGCGAGCAAGCTCACGGCCGCGCAGTCGGCGCGGCTCGCCGTGATGCTGCCGAATCCCCGATATTTCGACGAGCACCGCAATTCCGCCTATCTCGCGCAGCGCTCGCGCGTGATCGCGCGACGCATGGGCTCCGCCGAATTGCCCGAGTGAATCGCCGCGCGCCACTCGTGCGCGAGCGCCCCAAACCCTGTTTTCCCGCAGTCTGAAGCCCGCCGCGCGCGGGCTTTTTTGCGCCTGAAACCCACGCGTGCCAGGCATCGCTAAACACTTGATTGGCAACTAAAATCTCATTATTTGGACTCAACATTCACATATTGGTGATTCCAGAAAGTCGCCCTACAATCCAGTTCAACATGCACCGCGATCCGGAACGCTCAGCGCTCCGGCCACGCCGGTAGCAACAGCAAAAAACTGGAGACGAGGCTCACCATGCAAAGACCGCATCCTTGCGGCATCGCAGGCATTCCTGCCACGCGCATTCCCGTCCTGTTCTCCAGTCCCGCGCGTTAAGCGCAACACCATCGAAAGCGAATCGCCATGAACAAAGCGATGCCTACTCACGCCGTCAACGTGTCCGAGGACGATCCCGCCGCGAGCGCCACGCCGAGCAAGGCCGACGCGGTCGGCGTTGCCGCCACCGCCAGCGTTGCCGCGAAAGCGTCGCGTCCCGTCGCGCGGCCGGGCACCGTCGACGGACTCGGGCTGCCCGTCACGCTGCTGGAGATCACGCCGCAGCAGGCCGGCACGCAGACGCTCCTGCGCGGGCTCGCGATTCTCGAAGCGGCCGCCGCCGGCGTGCGCGATCTGCGCAGCTTCGGCGCCGCGCTCGGCACGACGCGCAGCACCACGCACCGGCTCGTCAGCAGTCTCGTGCAGGCGCGCTATCTGCGGCAGGTGCAGGGCGGCTATCTGCTCGGGCCGAAGCTGATCGAGCTCGGCACGATCGCGCTCGAACAGATGCCGCTGACCGCCGTCGCGCGTCCGCATCTGGAATCGCTCGCCGAGCAGACGCTCGACACGATCCACCTCGGCGTGCGCGACGGCGACGACGTGCTGTACATCGACAAGATTCCCGGCACGCGCGGCCTCGAAATGCGCTCGCGCGTCGGCCATCGCATGCCGCTCGCGTCGACCGGCATCGGCAAGGCGATGATGCTCGACCTTGGCCCCGACGCGTGGCAGTCGCTGTTCGACGCGTCGCGCCGCGCGCTCGCGGGCGTCAGCTTCAAGCCCGACAACCGCCCCGACGCGCCGACCTTCCTGCAACGCATGACCCACTACGCGGCCGGCGGCTACACCTTCGATCTCGAAGAAAACGAAGCGGCGATCCGCTGCGTCGCGGCGCCGGTGCGCGACGCGTCGGGGGCGATCGTCGCGGCGCTGTCGGTGGCGAGCACGATTCCGTACATGCCGCTCGAACGCATGGACGAACTGATTTCGGTCGTGCAGCGCGAGGCGCGCGCGATCTCGGAAGAACTCGGTTGGCGCGCTCCGCAACCGGCAACCCGCAGGATCAAGCGATGACACGAGCGGGCACCGCCACCGTGGCGAACCACGAACGCGCCGTCGATAGCGGCATCGATAGCGGCGCCGACGCCATCGACTTCGCGCGCGCCGCGCTGATCGCGCTCGACTGGGGCACGACGTCGCTGCGTGCCTATCTGTACGACGCGCAGGGCCGCGTGCTGGCGACGCGCGCATCGACGGCCGGCATCATGAATCTGCCGCGCAGCGCGGCCGAAGGCGGCTTCGACGCCGCCTTCGACGATGCCTGCGGCGCTTGGCTCGCGCGTGCGAGCCAAGCGCCGGTGATCGCGGCGGGCATGGTCGGCAGCGCGCAAGGTTGGCTCGAAGCGCCGTACGTCGATACGCCCGCCAACGCCGACGCGCTCGTGGCCGGCATCGTCCGCGTGAAGGCGGCCAATGGCGCGACGCTGCATATCGTGCCGGGCGTGTTGCAGCGCGGCGATCTGCCCAACGTGATGCGCGGCGAGGAGACGCAGATTGTCGGCGCGCTCAGCGAAGACGCGGGCGCCGCGAACGACGCGGCCGGCGATGCGGCTAACACCGTGGCCAACACCGCGGCCAACCCCGCTCGCTCGCTGATCGGCCTGCCCGGCACGCACGCCAAGTGGGCGGTCGTGCAGGCGGGACGCATCGAGCACTTCCATACGTTCATGACGGGCGAGGTATTCGCCGCGCTGCGCGAGCACACGATCCTCGGCCGCACGATGGTGACGCCCGACCGTCCGGATACCGAAGCATTCCTGCGCGGCGTGAGCATCGCGCGCGAAAACGGCCAGGCCGGCCTGCTCGCGACCGTGTTCAGTACGCGCACGCTCGGCCTCACCGCTCAGTTGCCGAGCGAAGCGCAGCCCGACTATCTCTCGGGCCTGCTGATCGGGCACGAGCTGGCCGGCCTCGACGCGGTGCTCGCGCAGCAGCAGGATTCGCTCGCGCGCCAGAGTCTGCGGCTGATCGGCAACGAGGCGCTGTGCGAGCGCTATCGCCTCGCGCTCGCGCAATTCGGCTGTCAGCGGGCGCAACTGGTCAAACATGCAACCGAGCGCGGCCTGTGGCGCGTCGCGAGCGAGGCGGGGCTCGTCGATCCGTCCGCCTGCGCTTCAAGTGTATCGAGCGCAGGCTAACGGGACGACCGACCGGCGACGCGACCGCACATTCAACAAGGAACCGACATGCAACCCCACATCAACCTGCCCGCGCCGTACATGCCGCACGCGGGACTGATCGCCGCGTTCGAAGCCTGTCCGCTGATCGCGATCCTGCGCGGCGTGACGCCCGCCGATGCGGCCGATCACGGCCAGGCGCTCTACGAAGCCGGTTTTCGCATCGTCGAAGTGCCGCTCAATTCGCCGCAGCCGTTCGACAGCATCGCCGCGATCCGCAAGGCGCTGCCGGCCGATGCGATCGTCGGCGCGGGCACGGTGCTGCATCCGGTATTCGTCGACGAAGTCAAAAAGGCCGGCGGCGAACTCATCGTGATGCCGCATAGCGACCCTGAGGTCATCCTCGCCGCGAAGGCGCGGGGCCTCGCGTGCGCGCCCGGCGTCGCGACGCCGACCGAGGCGTTCATCGCGCTGAAAAACGGCGCGGACGTGCTGAAGATGTTCCCCGCCGAGCAGCTCGGCAGCCATGTCGTGAAGGCCTGGCGCGCGGTGATCGCGGCGCAGGTGCCGCTCGTGCCGGTCGGCGGCATCACGCCGGACAACATGGAGCCGTTCCTGAGCGCCGGCGCGAATGGCTTCGGGCTCGGCTCGGCGCTCTACAAGCCGGGCCAGAGCGCGGCCGTGACCGCCGCGCATGCGAAGGCCTACCTCAACGGCTTGCGGAGCGCCCGCGCGGGCGCGAAGAAATGAACCGGCTCGCCGGCAAGGCTGCTCTCGTGACCGGCGCCGGACGCGGCATCGGCGCGGCGATCGCGCTCGCGTTCGCGCGCGAGGGCGCGGCGGTCGTGCTGGCCGAACTCGATCTCGACGCGGCGCAGCGCACGGCCGCGCGGATCGAAGCCGAGGTTGGCAGCAGCAGCGGCATCGGCGCACGCGTGCTCGCGGTGCAGACCGACGTGACGCAGGCGGCCTCGGTGCAGCATGCGGTGAGCGAAGGCGAACGCGCTTTCGGCGCGCTCGACGTGCTCGTCAACAACGCGGGCATCAACGTGTTCTGCGATCCGCTGACGATGACCGACGCCGACTGGCGGCGCTGCTTCGCGGTCGATCTCGACGGCGTCTGGAACGGCTGCCGCGCGGTGCTGCCGGGCATGGTCGAGCGCGGCGCGGGCAGCATCGTGAATATCGCCTCGACGCACGCGTTCAAGATCATTCCGGGCTGCTTTCCGTACCCGGTCGCGAAGCACGGCGTGATCGGCCTTACGCGCGCGCTCGGCATCGAGTACGCACCGCGCAACGTGCGCGTGAACGCGATCGCGCCCGGCTACATCGAGACGCAATTGACGCACGACTGGTGGAACGGGCAGCCCGATCCGGCGGCGGCGAAACAGGCGACGCTCGACCTGCAGCCGATGAAGCGCATCGGCCGCCCGGAAGAAGTGGCGATGACCGCGGTGTTCCTCGCCTCGGACGAGGCACCGTTCATCAACGCGAGCTGCATCACCGTCGATGGCGGGCGCTCGGCGCTATATCACGACTGAAACCGTCTCGCCGCAACGGGACGGACCGAACCCGGACGACGCGCTGGCCGCGTGTGTCAGACCGGTACAAGAAGACGCGGCCGATTACCTTCTCGTTATCAATTAGTCAGGAGACACGCATCATGAAACGTAGAATTTTCCTCACGCTGGCAGCGGCGGCGGCGGGTGTGCTCTTCAACGCACCGGTCGTGCAGGCCGCTGATCAGGTCAAGATCGGCTTCCTCGTGAAGCAGCCGGAAGAGCCCTGGTTCCAGGACGAATGGAAGTTCGCCGAGATCGCCGCCAAGGAGAAGGGCTTCACGCTCGTGAAGATCGGCGCGCCGTCGGGCGAGAAGGTGATGAGCGCGATCGACAACCTCGCCGCGCAGAAGGCGCAGGGCTTCGTGATCTGCACGCCCGACGTCAAGCTCGGGCCGGGCATCGTCGCGAAGGCGAAGGCCGACGGCCTGAAGATGATGACGGTCGACGACCGTCTCGTCGACGGCGCGGGCAAGCCGATCGAGTCGGTGCCGCATATGGGCATCTCGGCGTACAACATCGGCAAGCAGGTCGGCGACGGCATCGCCGCCGAAATCAAGAAGCGCGGCTGGGACATGAAGGACGTCGGCGCGATCGACGTGACCTACGAGCAGCTGCCGACCGCGCATGACCGCACCACCGGCGCGACCGACGCGCTGGTCGCCGCGGGCTTTCCGAAAGCGAACGTGATCGCCGCGCCGCAGGCGAAGACCGACACCGAAAACGCCTTCAACGCCGCCAACATCGCGCTCACGAAAAACCCGCAGTTCAAGCACTGGGTCGCTTATGCGTTGAACGACGAAGGCGTGCTGGGCGCGGTGCGCGCCGCGGAAGGCCGCGGCTTCAAGGCCGACAACATGATCGGCATCGGCATCGGTGGCTCGGACTCGGCGTTGAACGAGTTCAAGAAGCCGCAGCCGACCGGCTTCTACGGTACGGTCATCATCAGCCCGAAGCGCCACGGCGAAGAAACCTCGACGCTGATGTACGACTGGATCACGCAGGGCAAGGAACCGCCGAAGCTCACGCTGACGACCGGCATGCTGGCGACGCGCGACAACGTCGGCGAAGTGCGCGAGAAGATGGGCCTCGCGGCGAAGTAAGCGTGGTGCTTGCTGTGAGATGAAGTACGCCGCCGGCGCGCCGCTTTTCCTGCCATCGGGCAGGGCGGCGTGCCGGCGGCTGGACATAGGAGGCGAAGTGTCAGCGACGCTACGTTTTGACAATATCGGCAAGGTTTTTCCAGGCGTGCGCGCGCTCGACGGTGTGTCCTTCGACGTTCACGCGGGCCAGGTTCATGGCCTGATGGGCGAAAACGGCGCGGGCAAATCGACGCTGCTGAAGATACTCGGTGGCGAGTATCAGCCCGATTCGGGCCGCGTGATGATCGACGGCAACGAGGTGCGCTTCGCGAGCGCGGCGGCCTCGATCGGCGCCGGCATCGCGGTGATTCACCAGGAACTGCAATACGTCCCCGACCTCACGGTCGCGGAAAATCTGCTGCTCGGCGCGCTGCCGAACTCGCTCGGCTGGGTCAACAAGCGCGAGGCGAAGCGCTTCGTGCGCGAACGCCTCGAAGCGATGGGCGTCGCACTCGACCCGAATGCGAAGCTGCGCAAGCTGTCGATCGCGCAGCGGCAGATGGTCGAAATCTGCAAGGCGCTGCTGCGCAACGCGCGCGTGATCGCGCTCGACGAGCCGACCAGCTCGCTCTCGCACCGCGAGACCGAAGTGCTGTTCAAGCTCGTGCGCGATCTGCGCGCCGACAACCGCGCGATGATCTACATCTCGCACCGCATGGACGAGATCTACGAGCTGTGCGACGCCTGCACGATCTTCCGCGACGGCCGCAAGGTCGCCTCGCATCCGACGCTCGAAGGCGTGTCGCGCGACACGATCGTGAGCGAGATGGTCGGGCGGGAAATTTCGGATATCTACAGCTATTCGGCGCGGCCGCTCGGCGAGGTGCGCTTCGCGGCGAAGGCGATCGAAGGCCATCCGCTCGCGCAGCCGGCCAGCTTCGAGGTGCGGCGCGGCGAGATCGTCGGCTTCTTCGGACTCGTGGGCGCGGGGCGCAGCGAACTCATGCACCTCGTGTACGGCGCCGAGCACAGGAAGGGCGGCGAACTGCTGCTCGACGGCAAGCCGATCAAGGTGCGCAGCGCAGGCGAAGCGATCCGGCACGGCATCGTGCTGTGTCCGGAAGACCGCAAGGAAGAGGGCATCGTCGCGATGGCGACGGTCGCGGAGAACATCAACATCAGTTGCCGCCGCCACTATCTGCGCGCGGGCATGTTTCTCGACCGCAAGAAGGAAGCGGAAACCGCGGACCGTTTCATCAAGCTGCTCAAGATCAAGACGCCGAGCCGCCGCCAGAAGATCCGTTTCCTGTCGGGCGGCAACCAGCAGAAGGCGATTCTGTCGCGCTGGCTCGCCGAACCCGATCTGAAGGTCGTGATTCTCGACGAACCGACGCGCGGCATCGACGTCGGCGCGAAGCACGAAATCTACAACGTGATCTATCAGCTCGCGGAGCGCGGCTGCGCGATCGTGATGATTTCGTCGGAATTGCCGGAAGTGCTCGGCGTCTCGGACCGGATCGTCGTGATGCGCCAGGGCCGCATTTCCGGCGAGCTTGCGCGCAAGGATGCGACCGAGCAGTCGGTGCTGAGCCTCGCGCTGCCGCAAAGCTCGACCGCGCTGCCTGATGACATAAACGCGAACGCGAGCACGAACGCAAACGCAAGCGCCGCCAACCAGGGCGGGTCGCGCGCGGCCTGAACCTTATCTGGACGCAAGTCCACAACCCGTGAGGAACGGGAGGAGTATCGAACATGCAAGCCAGAGAAAACTTCGCGCAGCAGGCCGCCAAGAGCGCGGCCGATGCGCTGATTCCACAGCCCGGCGACAAGGCGAAGTGGTGGCAGCAGATCACCGAGTACAGCCTGATCGTGATCTTCGTCGTGATGTTCATCACGATGTCGCTGACCGTCGATCACTTCTTCTCGATCGAGAACATGCTCGGCCTCGCGCTGTCGATCTCGCAGATCGGCATGGTCGCCTGCACGATGATGTTCTGTCTCGCGTCGCGCGACTTCGACCTGTCGGTCGGCTCGACCGTCGCGTTCGCCGGCGTGTTGTGCGCGATGGTGCTCAACGCGACCAACAGCACGTTTATCGCGATCGTCGCGGCGGTCGCGGCCGGCGCGGTGATCGGCTTCGTCAACGGCGCGGTGATCGCCTATCTGCGCATCAACGCGCTGATCACGACGCTCGCGACGATGGAAATCGTGCGCGGCCTCGGCTTCATCGTCTCGCATGGCCAGGCGGTCGGGGTGTCGTCGGATACGTTCATCGCGCTTGGTGGCCTGACGTTCTTCGGTGTGTCGCTGCCGATCTGGGTCACGCTGCTCTGCTTTATCGTGTTCGGCGTGATGCTGAACCAGACCGTGTACGGCCGCAACACGCTCGCGATCGGCGGCAATCCGGAAGCGTCGCGGCTCGCCGGTATCAACGTCGAGCGCACGCGCGTCTACATCTTCCTGATCCAGGGCGCGGTGACCGCGCTGGCCGGCGTGATCCTCGCGTCGCGTATCACCTCGGGGCAGCCGAACGCGGCCGAAGGCTTCGAGCTGAACGTGATCTCGGCGTGCGTGCTCGGCGGCGTGTCGCTGCTCGGCGGCCGCGCGACGATCTCCGGTGTCGTGATCGGCGTGCTCATCATGGGCACGGTCGAGAACGTGATGAACCTGCTCAATATCGATGCGTTCTATCAGTACCTCGTGCGCGGCGCGATCCTGCTCGCGGCCGTGCTGCTCGACCAGTTGAAGAATCGCGGCGCGCGCGACTGATTCGCTTTCACCTCATCTCACGCTCATAAAGGAACCGAACGATGTCGTCTCCGGCCAATGCAAACGCGAGCCTCGCGGATACCGCCTACGCGCGCTATCCGAGTCTCGCCGATCGCACGGTATTGATTACGGGCGGCGCGACCGGCATTGGCGCATCGTTCGTCGAGCACTTCGCGGCGCAGGGCGCGCGCGTCGCATTCTTCGACATCGATGCGAGCGCGGGCGAAGCGCTTGCCGATCGGCTCGGCGATTCGCAGCACAAGCCGCTGTTTCTCGCCTGCGACCTGACCGACGTCGACGCGCTGCAAACAGCGATCGCCGACGTGAAGGCCGTTTTGGGCCCGATCCAGGTGCTCGTCAACAACGCGGCGAACGACCGGCGTCACCAGATCGGCGAGGTGACGCGCGAGTCGTTCGACGCGGGCATCGCCGTGAATATCCGCCATCAGTTCTTCGCGGCGCAGGCCGTGATGGAGGACATGAAGGCCGCGCGGAGCGGCTCGATCATCAACCTCGGCTCGATCAGCTGGATGCTGAAGAACGGCGGCTATCCGGTGTACGTGATGTCGAAGTCGGCGGTGCAGGGTTTGACGCGCGGCCTCGCGCGCGACCTCGGCTACTTCAATATCCGCGTCAATACGCTGGTGCCGGGCTGGGTGATGACGGACCGGCAGAAGCGCCTCTGGCTCGACGACGAGGGCCGCCGGCAGATCAAGGAAGGCCAGTGCCTCGACGCCGAGCTGATGCCGGCCGACCTCGCGCGCATGGCGCTGTTTCTCGCCGCCGACGACAGCCGCATGATGACCGCGCAGGACGTCGTCGTCGATGGAGGCTGGGCATGAGCGCCGCACCGGATGTGCAACGCGCCACGCTGCTGCTCGACGCGAAGTGCGAGCTGGGCGAAGGCGCCACCTGGTGCGCGCAAAGCGGCCGCCTCTACTGGACCGACATCGAAGGCGCGCAACTGTGGCGCTACGATCCGGCCACCGGCCGTAGCGAGTCGTTCGGGATGCCCGAGCGACTCGCGACGTTCGCGCTGTGCGCGAATCCGCGCTACGTGCTGGTCGGTCTCGCGTCGCATCTCGCGTTTTTCGATCTGGAAAGCGGCACGACGCAGCGTATCGTCGATGTCGAAGCGGACCTGAACACGCGCCTGAACGATGGCCGCTGCGACCGGCAAGGACGCTTCGTGTTCGGCACCAAGGACGAGAGCGGCACGCTGCAGCGAGTGGCCGGCTTTTACCGGCTCAATCGCGATCTGTCGCTCGAACGCCTGCCGTTGCCCGCGCCGGCGATCTCGAACAGCATCGCGTTCAGCCCCGACGGCGCGACGATGTATTACTGCGATTCGCCGACGCGTGAGATTCGCGCGTGCGACTATCGCGCGGACGGCAGCATCGCCAACGATCGCGTGTTCACGCGCCTGACCGACGCGCACGGCTTGCCCGACGGTTCGAGCGTGGATAGCGAGGGCGGCTTGTGGAACGCGCAGTGGGGCGGCGCGCGCGTGGTGCGCTACGGTCCCGACGGCGTGGAAACCGAGCGCGTCGAGGTGCCGGCCACGCAGCCCACCTGCGTCGCGCTCGGCGGTTCGGCGTTGGGTCAGGCAGGCGGCAAGGCCGCGCTCGACACGCTGTACATCACGAGTGCGTATGCCGAGCTCGATGCGGCGGCGCGCGCGGCCGATGCGTTCGCGGGCGGCGTATTCGTCGCGACGCTGGCGCGGCTCGGCGTGCCCGAGCCGCTGTTTCAGGGTTCGCCGGCATAGCGCGCAACGATGCGGTGCCGGCCGCGCGCCGGCGCCGTGCCCGTGAAGGCGGAGTCGCCAGCGGAAGTCGACGTCGCGGTGCCGGTGCGGTGCGTGGGTTCGGCGCGTAGTTCGGAACGTAGCGAGCCTGCCGCGTCGCCGTGGCGAACCGCGATCGGAATCAGACCAGGCAGTAGCGGCAATAAATCGGCAATAAATCGGCAATGAAGCAGCAATAAAGCAGTAATAAAGCAGCAAGCAGCAACAAATCGGCAGCATGTAGTTCGTTCGGACCCGAGGCGACCCAGTCATAAAAAATCGCCCGCAGCATCCGTCAGCCCTGACGGCAATGTCCCACGCCTCTCGATGGAGCCAGATATGACTGTTGCGAATCTCGTTTCAGCCTCATCCCCTACCTCGCAGACCCGGCGCTCGCGCCTCGCCGCGGCGGCCAATCCCGTGCTGGCGGGGCCGAGCACGTCGGCGGTGGCGGTCGGCGAAGGCAGCGCCGGCGATATCGCCTGCGTCACGCTCGCCAACGCGCATTTGCGGCTCGACGTTGCGCCGACGCTCGGCGGCGGCGTGACCCGCTTCGACTGGCGCGACGACGGCGCGCTCACGCCGATCTTCCGCCGTTGCCGGCATGTCGGCGCCGACACGCAGCCGAACCAGCTGGCCTGCTATCCGCTGCTGCCGTACTCGAACCGGATCGGCGGCGGCCATTTCAGCGTGGCGGGGCGGCGCGTCGACGTGCCGCGCAACCGCGCCGACGAGCCGCTGCCGATTCACGGCGACGGCTGGCTCTGTGCCTGGCAGGTGCTCGACGCGGACCGCGAACACGTGCGTCTCGCGCTCGACCGCAGCGACGGCAAGCCCTATGCGTTCCGCGCGACGCAAACCTATACGCTCGACGGCCCGACGCTCGTCGTCGAACTCGAAATCGAAAACGCCGGGCGCGAGGCGCTGCCGTTCGGGCTCGGCGTGCATCCATTCTTCGTGCGCGACGCGGACACCGAACTGTCGGCGGCGGCCGGCGGCCTGTGGCTGTCGGGCGACGACTGGCTGCCGGTGCGGCACGTGCCGGCGCCGCCCGCGTGGCAGTTTGGCGTTGCATATCCGCTGCCGGAGACGATCGTCAATCATGCGTTCACGGGCTGGAGCGGCCAGGCGGCCGTGGTGTGGCCGAAGCGCCGGCTGTCGCTGAACATCGCCGCCGACACCGACTACTACGTGCTGTACACGCCGCCCGGCGAAGACTTCTTCTGCTTCGAGCCGGTCGATCACCCGATCAACGCGATGAATCTCGCCGGCGGCGCGAGCGAACACGGCATGACGCTGCTCAAGCGCGGCGAGCGCCTGACGCGCCTGTTCCGCTTTACGGTCGAGCGCACGGGCCTGCGCTCGATGCCGGGCGGGCGCCGGGCGCGACGTCGGCAATAAGGGGCGGCGGTTACGCCGCGACCGGGCACGGGCGCTATCGCGGGCGTCACACAATCCGCAGGTAAAATACGCGCCTCTTCCGATTACCGGCTCGCCGCGAGACCCACCATGTCCCATTTCATCCAGACACTCAACGACGCCTGGCGGCGCACCAACTCGCTGCTGTGCGTCGGCCTCGATCCCGAGCCCGGCAAATTTCCGGGCGCGCTCGCGGGCCGGTCCGATGCGATCTTCGAGTTCTGCCGCACGATCGTCGATGCGACCGCGCCGTACGCGTCGTCGTTCAAGCCGCAGATCGCCTACTTCGCCGCGCATCGCGCGGAAGACCAGCTCGAACAGCTGATCGCCCATATCCACGCGAATCATCCGGGCTTGCCGGTGATTCTCGACGCGAAGCGCGGCGACATCGGCAGCACCGCCGAGCAATACGCGCGCGAGGCGTTCGAGCGCTACCGGGCCGACGCGGTGACGGTCAATCCGTACATGGGTTTCGATTCGCTCGAGCCGTATCTCGAACACGAGGGCAAGGGCGTGATCGTGCTGTGCCGGACCTCGAACGCGGGCGGTTCCGACCTGCAATTCCTCGAAACGGGCGGCCGTCCGCTGTATCAGGTCGTCGCGCACCTGGCGGCGGACAAGTGGAATGCGAGCGGCCAGCTCGCGCTCGTGGTCGGCGCGACGTTCCCGAAGGAAATCGAGGTGGTGCGCGGGATTGTCGGCGAGATGCCGCTGCTGATTCCGGGCATCGGCGCGCAGGGCGGCGACGTGCAGGCGACCGTCACTGCCGGGCGGACCGCGAACGGCACGGGGATGCTCATCAATTCGTCGCGCGCGATCATCTACGCGGGCAAGGGCGAAGACTTCGGCGAGGCTGCGGCGCAGGCCGCGAAGACAACGCGGGACCGGATCAACGCGTTCCGCTAAGGCGCGAGGGGCAGTTTGGGCTGGGCGCGAGGGACGGAAGCGTGGGCCAGAAGCGCGGCCCACAATCTTGGGCCAGAAGGGCGGCCCAGATGTATAGGCCGGAAGCCGCAAGGGCTGCTTCCTGAAAAACCGTCAGGCCGCCGGCGCGAGCCGCCCGATCAATGCCGCATGTTGCGGATGCCGCGCCTTCAGTGCCTCGGCGTCCGCGAGTTCGAACTCGCTGAATTCGAAGCCCGGCGCGACCGTGCAGCCGGCGAGCGCGAACGTCGCCGGGTCGGCGCACTCGGCCGCGAACCACAAGCCGGCCGGCACCACTGCCTGAAACACGGTGCCGGGATGCGTGAGCGGATTGCCGAGCCGATGCGTGACGAGCCCGCCGTGGCCGTCGAGCACGTGGACGTTCAGCGGCGCGCCGGCGTAGAAATGCCAGATTTCGTCGGAGCGGATGCGGTGCCACGCCGAATGCGCGCCGTCGCACAGCAGGTAGTAGATCGCGGTCGAGGCCGAGCGCGTGCCGCCTCGCTCGGCCGGCTCGCCGTCGCGCAACACACGAGCGGCCGAGCGGTAGGTTTCCGAGAAAAATCCGCCTTCAGGATGCGGCTTCAGATCGAAGCGGCGGATCAGTTCGTTCGTCACCGCCCGCGAATTGCTCATATCTCGCCCGTCAGTTCGCCGTTGGCGCGAGGCTCAGTGCTCGCGCTCGTCGAGCAGCGCGAGCACGCCGCGCAACGCGTGGGCCGCGGCCTGCACGCGAACCTGCTCGCGATCGCCCTTGAAAATTTTCGTTTCGACCGAGGTATGCAGCCGGTTGCTCCAGCCGAACGAGACCATGCCGACCGGCTTGGTCTCGGTGCCGCCGCCGGGCCCCGCGACGCCGGTAATCGACAGAGACACCTGTGCGCGGCTGTTGCGCAGCGCGCCCTCGGCCATCGCGCGCGCGACCGGTTCGCTGACCGCGCCGTGCTTGTCGATCAGTTCGGCCGGCACGCCGATCATTTCGCTTTTCGCCTGGTTCGAATAGGTGACGAAGCCGCGCTCGAACCAGCCGCTGCTGCCGGAAATGTCGGTAATCGCGGTCGCGACCATGCCGCCGGTGCAGGATTCGGCGGTGACGAGCATCAGGCGCTCGTCGCGTAGACGATTGCTCACGCGGATCGCAAGCTGATGAACGACGGAATCGGTAGGCATGGCGTCAATCCGGAAAACGGCGCCGGCGGTGAGGCGCGGCAAGGGGCGATGGCCGGGCGGCGGTCGGACCGAAGTTCAAACCGACATGCGCCACAGCGCGATCACGAGCAACGTAAAAAATGCGGCGATCAGGTCGTCGAACATGATGCCAAAGCCACCTTTCAGACGGCGGTCGAAATAGCCGATGGGCGGCGGCTTCACCATGTCGAAGAAACGGAAGATGACGAATGCCCACACCTGGCCGGTCACGGTGGCCGGCGTGACCATCAGCAGCACGAGCCAGAACGCGACGATTTCGTCCCACACGATGGCCGACGGGTCTTCGACGCCGAGCCGCCTCGCCGTGAAGCCGCACACCGCGATGCCGCCGACGAAGCCCGCGACGATCAGCACGCCCCATTCGATGACGGTCAGATAGCGGCTCAGGACGACGAACGAGGCCCACGCGAACAGCGTGCCGACCGTGCCCGGCGCGACCGGCGAGAGGCCGCTGCCGAAACCGAGCGACAGGATATGCAGCGGATGCGACAGCATGAAGCGCGCGGTGGCGCGGCGCGGTTGCGGCCTCGGCGTGCGCGGTTCCGGCACCCGCGGCTGCGGGCTGCCGGAGAGGTCGTCGGCGGGGCCGAGCGGGTGGTCATTCTGCATGAAAGTGATCGAAACCTTGCAACGTCAGAGTGAGCGGCGCGCCGGCCGCATTGCGCCACGCGATGGCCGGGCGGTCGGTGGTTGCGTCGAGAGCGCTTATTGTACCGATGCGGGTGACCGGCACGGCGGCCTTCTGCGCGGCGGCTTCGACCGCCGCGCGCGCGGTGGCGGGCGCGGTGAAGCAGAGCTCGTAGTCGTCGCCGCCCGCGAGCGTGCAGCGCCGCTGGATCTCGGGAGCGAGACGGCGCAGCGCGTCGGAGCGCGGCACCGCGTCGACGTCGACGCTCGCGCGCATCGACGAGCGTTCGAGAATGTGCATGAGATCGCCCGCGAGGCCGTCCGACAGGTCCAGCGCCGCATGCGCGATGCCGCGCAGTGCGAGGCCGAGCGCGACGCGCGGCTCGGGGCGCTCGAGGGCGTGGCGAAATGTCGCGGCGTCGCTGGCATGGG
>NZ_VWWM01000088.1:0-22617 GCF_011752945.1 Paraburkholderia sp. Cy-641 | reverse complement strand
GCTTCCGGCGCCGACGCGGCGTCCTGCGCGGGCACCTGGCCTTGCGCCACAGCGTCCGATGCGCCGGTCTCGTTACTCGCTGAACCGCTCGCGCTCGCTTTCAGACGCGCGAGCCACGCGGACGAATCGCCGACGTTGGTGCGCCACATGCCCAGCGCGATGACCGCAACGACGATCGCCGCGATTCCCCACAGCCATGAACGGCTCTTGTGACCACTGTCACCCAGTGTTAACGAAACCTTGCCGCGCGGCAGGTCCTTGCCCGAGGACGCCGGCATCGACAGATTCGGCGCCGGCACCCCCTTCTCGCGACGCAGCGCCGCCGTGAACGGCGCCGGATCGGCGCCGAGCATCTTCGCATAGCTGCGCACCACGCCGAGCGCGAACGTCGTGTCCGGCAAATGGCTGATGTCGCCCGCTTCGAGCGCGCCGAGCTTGACGACCGACACTTTCAGCCGCGCCGACACGTCTTCGATCGTCCAGCTCTTCGATTCACGCAATTGGGTCAAGCGCGCGCCAACGGCCGCCAACGAATCGAGCGCCGGTTGCACGGCGGGCTGCACCGCCGCCCGCGCAACAGGTGCCGGGTGGCCTTCGTTCGTGTCTGTTTCGTGCGGCTGCGGGTGCTGCGGCTCACTCATCCCAAATCCTTTCGCGTCGATTCTTTTTACTCGTGCAACCGGACGGGCTCGAGCCTCACGTCCAAATCGCAGACCGTTTATAACAAAATGCGCGGCTTCGTGCGCCGCTTCCGATCGATTCTGCAAACTTTCTTTTCAGCCGAGGGCGGCATGGGGGCCTTTCCTCGCTCGCAGGGGTTTCCGCGCGAACGCCGGCGCCATTCCGCCCCGGATGCTTACACGGCGCGAACCTCGATCACCTTCGCCGCCTTCCCGGAACGCTCAGCAAGACGCGTGCGGTCTTTCACCGCACCGGCCAGCTGACCGCAGGCAGCATCGATATCGTCGCCGCGAGTCTTGCGCACTGTCGTGACGACACCCGCGTCCATCAACACTTGCGCAAACCGCTTGATCTGTTCCGGCTTCGAGCGAACGAGGCCCGATTCGGGGAACGGATTGAACGGGATCAGATTGAATTTGCACGGCACGTTGCGCGTAACCGCCAGCAACTCGCGTGCATGCGCCTCGCTGTCGTTCACGCCGTCGAGCATGCAATATTCGAACGTAATGAAATCGCGCGGCGCGACCTTCAGATAGCGTTCGCACGCCGCCATCAATTCGCGCAACGGATACTTTTTGTTCAGCGGCACCAGCATGTCGCGCAACGGATCGTTGGGCGCGTGCAGCGACACCGCGAGCGCCACCGGCAGATCGGCGCCGAGCCTGTCCATCATTGGCACGACGCCCGAAGTGGACAGCGTCACGCGCCGGCGCGACAGGCCGTATGCGTTGTCGTCGAGCATCAGGCGCATGGCCGGCACGACCGCGTCGTAATTGAGCAACGGCTCGCCCATGCCCATCATCACGACGTTCGTGACGACACGCTCGCCCTTGCTGTCGCCGCCCATTGCGCGACCGGCCTCATCGCCGCGCGACGCGCGCAGCGCAAACTCGGCCATGCGCAACTGGCCGATGATTTCGCCGGTGGTGAGATTGCGGGAGAACCCCTGCTTGCCGGTCGAGCAGAACCGGCAGTTGACCGCGCACCCGGCTTGCGACGACACACACAGCGTGCCGCGCGTTTCTTCGGGGATATACACGGTTTCAACGGCATTGCCGTTGCCGACGTCGATGAGCCACTTGCGTGTGCCATCGGTCGAAACATGGTCGCTGACGATGCCGGGCATCGAGATCGTGGCGCGCCCCTTGAGCTTTTCGCGCAAGGACTTCGCCAGATCGGTCATGCCGTCGAAGTCGGCAGCGTTGTATTGATGAATCCAGCGCTGCAACTGTTTGGCGCGAAACGGTTTCTCGCCCAGGCTGTCGCAATAGGCGACAAGCCCTTGGGCGTCGAGGTCGAGAAGGTTGACGGTGGGACTGCTCGTCATATCGAATCCTGCCATTTCAGTGCGAGACTGCGTTCATGCAACAAGCTGCATGAACGCAATGCCGTTCGCGCCCATTCCTGCTGCTTTTACCTTACTACTTTGCCGGGCCCCGCGTGCGATTCGTGCGATAAAACTGTTCGGCTGCACGAACCGCGCGACGCGAGAAACCGCTTCAAACACGCCTGCAGGCGCCCGTTCGCGCCTGGACGCCCGAAGCGAACACCTGGCTCGAGCGCGCGGCGCTTAACGCGAGTAGACGTTGACTTGCGGGAAGAAGAATGCGATTTCGACAGCAGCCGTTTCCGCTGCGTCCGAACCGTGCACCGCGTTAGCGTCGATGCTGTCGGCGAAGTCGGCGCGGATCGTGCCCTTTTCCGCCTTCTTCGGGTCCGTTGCACCCATCAGATCGCGATGCTTCAGGATCGCATTTTCGCCTTCCAGCGCTTGCACGACGACCGGGCCCGAAATCATGAACTCGACGAGATCCTTGAAGAACGGACGTGCGGCATGCACGGCGTAGAACTTCTCGGCGTCGGCACGCGACAGATGAACCATGCGCGATGCCACGATCTTCAAACCAGCGTTTTCGAAGCGGGTGTAGATCTGACCGATCACGTTCTTCGCCACTGCGTCCGGCTTGATAATCGACAGGGTGCGTTCGATCGCCATAAAAACTCCAAAAAATTAAGAGGTTACAGATTTAAATGAATCCGCTATTGTAGCATGTTCCCGTGTATGATTGCGATTGAACCCTTACAGTATTGAAAGAATCCACCCGAAGGGTTCAAAATACTGGTAGCGTAAGCCTGTGCGCGAAGTCCGGGGTATTGAAACTCCCGGCCGCCGCGCTAATCTTAGGAATGAATGCGGCGCGCACCGCGCAACGGATGTCCGCCGGCGCTTCGCGAATTGCCGCATCATCCCGCATCGCCCATTACGCAACACGCTTCTGAGGTAAGGAGAGACCATGAACGAACATCCGTATATGTTTGGCCGCAACGGCGCGGTGACCACGGCCGAAACGCGCAACCGCGTGCTACGGAACACCTACTGGCTGCTCGCGCTGTCGATGATTCCGACCGTACTCGGCGCATGGGTCGGTCTCGCCACGGGCTTCTCGCTGTTCGCCGCCACCAGCCCCGCGATGAGCATGCTGGCGTTCTTCGCGATTGCCTTCGGCTTCATGTTCGCGATCCAGCGCACCAAGGACAGCGCCGCCGGCGTGTTCGTGCTGCTCGGCTTCACGTTCTTCATGGGCCTGATGCTGTCGCGCATCCTCGCGTTCGTGCTCGGTTTCTCGAACGGCCCGTCGCTGATCATGCTCGCGTTCGGTGGCACTGGTGTGATCTTCGCGGCGATGGCAACCATCGCCACGGTCAGCAAGCGCGACTTCCCCGGGCTCGGCAAGTGGCTCTTCATGGGCGTGATCGTGATCCTGCTCGCGTCGGTCGCGAACATGTTCCTGCAACTGCCGGCGCTGATGCTGACGGTTTCGGTCATGGCCATCGTGATCTTCTCCGCCTACATCATGTTCGACGTGCAGCGCGTCGTGAACGGCGGCGAAACGAACTACATCACCGCCACGCTCGCGATCTACCTGGATCTGTACAACGTGTTCGTCAACCTGCTCGCGCTGCTCGGCATTTTCGGCGGCAACCGCAATTAAGTCCGACTGATCGCGCGGCGCGCTCTTCAGGTGCCGCGCTCAAAAGAAAAGCCCATGACGTTTGCTCGTTATGGGCTTTTTTCATTGCGTCGCACGCGACAATAAATGTACGCGTCAAGGCAAACGGAATCGCGTCAAACCGAAAGCCACGCAAAGCCATCACTTTGCGAGGCGACGACCACGTCAGTGGACACCGCGCCGAGCACGCCAGCCAGCGCGGCCTGCGCCAACTCCGGCAGATTGTTCTGCTGACTCAGGTGCGCGGCAACGAGGTGCCGCAGGCGGGAACGATCGAGCGAGGCCAGGATGTCGGCCGCCGCGTCATTGTTCAGATGCCCATGATTGCCGCCGATACGCGCCTTCAGTGACGCCGGGTAGCGGCTGCCCGCCAGCATCTGCACATCGTGATTGCATTCGAGCACGAGCGCGTCGCAGCCGCTCAGCACCGCGCTGATATGCGGCGTGGACGTCCCGACGTCGGTCAGCACGCCGAGCCGGCTCGCACCATTCGAGAACACGTATTGCAGCGGCTCGCGGGCGTCGTGAGGAACGGTATAAGGAAGAACGCTGAGGTCGCCGATCGTCACCGCCTCGTCGCCCCACAGCACCTGCAGATCGACATCGGCTTCGTCGGCACCGACCGCGCGCGCGGTGCCCCAGCTCATGTACAACGGAATCGACCACTTGCGGGCCAGCGTCAGCGCGCTGCCGATATGGTCGCTATGCTCATGCGTAATAAGAATCGCGTCGAGACCTTCGACGCTCGCACCGAGCCGCGTCAGACGCCGTTCGACTTCACGCGCGGAAAAACCGCAATCGAGCAACACGCGCGTAGTGGTCACGCCGCTTTGCGCTTCCACCAGCAGCGCGTTGCCCTCACTGCCGCTGCCAAGACTGGCGAACCGCACGGCCCGCCTAGTTCAACTGCGCGTGCAGCAGCGACACGATGCGCTGCGCGTCCGACGAGGTGTCGATCTGCCCGTTCGCGTCCACCACCGCGACCTGCGTCACCGTATCGCCCTTCGCGCGCACGTTGACGAGGAATTCCTGACCCGGCTTGCGCGCCGAATTGCCGCTATAGAACAGCTTGCCGAACAGCCCTTCCCGCTTCAGCTCCTGCATCGAATCCGCGTAGCGCACGTAGTAGATGCCCTTTTCGCGATCGCGGTTGTCGACGGTGAAGTTGGTGCGGTCGAGCGCCAGGCCCACGCGCAACCATGCACGGTCGAACGACTCCTGCAGATCGAGCGTCGACGCGCCCGCGCTCTGCTCGATCGTAGCCGGCGCCACGGCCGGGTGCGCGTCGGTCAGCAGTTGCTTCGACTGCGCCTCGGTCAGGCCGAACTTCTGCATCAGCTTGGCGAGAAACATCGCTTCGAGCGCCGGATCGCGCGGACGCTCTTCCCAGCGCGACGACGTCTTGTCCTGCCCCGTCAGCACTTCTTCCATCGCGCTATGCGTGATCGAGATATCGGTGGCACCGCCCGGCCCGCGCGAGACGAGCGTACGGAAGCTGTCGCGGGTGCCCGACGAATACGCGAAGTCGATGACCTTGCCCACCGTGCGGCGGAACCAGTCGTCGGGAATGTTCGCGCGGTTTTCAGCCCAGTCGGTCGCCATGATGCCGGTTGCCGGCGCGTCGGTCTTCAGCACGAAGCCGTTTTCCTGCCAGAACTCCTGCAGTTGCGGCCACAGCTGCTCCGGCGAGCGGCCGTCGACGACCAGCCAGCGGCGGTCGCCGTCGCGCTCGATGTGCATGCCGAGCGGGTCCTGCGCATTCGGCTGGCCTTCGGTCGTATTGCCAGCCGCCGTCACCGCGCGTGCGGTCGCGCCGCCCAGCGCCAGATTGGCGGGCGGCGCCACATAGCGCTGGTCGGTCGGCGTGCTGCTCAGATCGCTCGGCACGGCGAGCGGCGGCGCACTCGACGTCGTCTTGTAGTTGACGCGATCGGAAGCGAACCAGTCGTTCAGCGTGTCACAGCCGGCGAGCGTCGTCAGGGCAAGCGCCAGCGCCGCCATGCGGGTTGCGTGGAGGGAAAGTGCGGAACGTTTCATGAGGTCCTTCGTGATGCTGGAACGCGATGCCTCGTTCGATCTGCCGGGAACGTGGGCTGAAGCGACGTCGGTTAAGGAAATGCCGGTGGCGGCCTGGCGTAGATACGGGCGAACTGTCGAGCCGGCCCGCTTAACCTAGCAGGCCCGCTTCGCGCAGCGCGCCGCGCACCACATCGTGGTATTGCGCGTCGAGCGGCGTAAGCGGCAAACGGATACCGCCCTGCACACGCCCGAGTTGCTGCAGCGCCCATTTCGTCGGAATCGGATTCGCCTCGGCGAACAGGTACTTGTGCAGCGACAGCAGTTTCAGATGAATTTCGCACGCGGTCTTCGCATCCGCGGCGAGCGCGGCCTTGCACAGATCGCTCATGGCGCGCGGCGCGACGTTGGCCGTGACCGAGATATTGCCGTGGCCGCCGAGCAGCATCAGCGCGATCGCGGTGGGATCGTCGCCGCTATAGATGCCGAAGTGGGCCGGCGCCGCCTTGATCAGATGCGCGGCGCGGTCGATGTTGCCGGTCGCTTCCTTCACGCCGACGATGCCCGGCACCTGCGCACAGCGCAGGATGGTCTCGTTGCTCATGTCGGCAACGGTGCGGCCCGGCACGTTGTAGAGGATCACCGGCAGGTCGACGGTTTCGGCGATCTTCGCGAAATGGCGGTAGATGCCTTCCTGCGTCGGCTTGTTGTAATACGGCACGACCTGCAGCGTCGCGTCGGCACCGACGTCCTTCGCATGCCGCGTCAGTTCGATCGCCTCGGACGTCGAATTGGCACCCGCGCCAGCGATCACCGGAATGCGGCCCGCGCAGTGCTCGACCGCGGTCTTGACCATGAGCACGTGCTCTTCGACCGACAGTGTGGCCGATTCGC
Source organism: Paraburkholderia sp. Cy-641 (assembly GCF_011752945.1). Classification (NCBI taxonomy): domain Bacteria; kingdom Pseudomonadati; phylum Pseudomonadota; class Betaproteobacteria; order Burkholderiales; family Burkholderiaceae; genus Paraburkholderia; species Paraburkholderia sp. Cy-641. Next base: position 16,015 of record NZ_VWWM01000088.1, on the reverse strand, counting down.
CGCTCGTGCCGACCACGACGAGCGCGTCCGTCCCTTCCGCGACGTGCCAGTCGACCAGTTTTCGGAACGCCGGCAGATCGAGGCTGCCGTCTTCGAACATCGGGGTGATGATGGCAGGAATGCTGCCGCGAATCTGCACGCCGCCGTTGGCGCCGCTCTGGTTGCCGTTAGTCATGAAAAGCCATGAATATGATCAGGTAAACCGCGATTGTAGCGGATTAGCCCGCCAACTCGTAACAAGGCGGGGCTGTTGCCTGGGGGGGATCATGCGCGGGCGCCGGCTCGCGAATCGCGCAGATGCGCTGAACGTAGGCCGGGCGCGGTTCCGCGAGAAATCCATCCTGAAATGCGACTACCCGCAACTGGCCGCGCACCCTCTCGAGAAGCTCGCCCGGCGCCAGTAGAAACGCCGGGTTGGACGGTTTGCCGACGCTTTCGTTGCCTTGCGCGAAGGTCTCGTAAACCAGTACGCCGCCCGGCGCGAGCGCGCGCAGAAGGGATGGGAAAAGCGGCCGGTGCAGATAGTTCGTCACGACGACCGCAGCAAATCCGGCGGTGTCGGCAAGCGGCCACGGCGCGCCTTCGAGGTCGGCCACGAGCGGGGTGACGAGCGGCGCGTCGCGCAACATGCCGAGCGCGGCCGCGTCGCGGTCGAGCGCCGTCACCGGATGCCCGCGCGACGCGAAAAACCGCGCATGACGCCCCGCGCCCGAGGCGACGTCGAGCACCGCGCCACCCGGCGCGACCAGATGCGCCCAGTCGCGCACCCAGCGCGACGCTTCACCGAGGCCGTGCATGCCGGCGGCAGTGGGTGTGCTCATTGCTGCGCGGCGGTAGCTCGATGGCCCATCAGTTGTACGACAGCCCCATCGCCTCGCGGACGTCGCGCATCGTTTCCGTCGCGAAGCGGCGCGCCTTGTCGCAACCGTCGGCGACGATCGCGCGCAGCAGCGAGGGGTCGTCCATGTACTTCTGCGCGCGCTCGAGCATCGGCTGCTGCTCGCGCAGAATGCCTTCGATAACCGGCTGCTTGCAGTCGAGACAGCCGATGCCCGCCGAGCGGCAGCCCTTCTGCACCCACTCGTGCGTCGCTTCGTCGGTGTAGACCTGGTGCAGTTGCCACACCGGGCATTTGTCCGGATCGCCTGGATCGGTGCGGCGCACGCGCGCCGGGTCGGTCGGCATCGTGCGGACTTTCTTCGTGATCGTTTCCGCGTCTTCGCGCAGGCCGATCGTGTTGCCGTACGACTTCGACATCTTCTGGCCGTCGAGACCCGGCATGCGCGACGCTTCGGTCAGCATGGCCTGCGGCTCGACGAGGATGATCTTGCGCGAGCCTTCGAGATAGCCGAACAGACGCTCTCGATCGCTCATCGACAGGCTCTGCGATTCCTGCAGCAGCGCCCGCGCGCGTTCGAGCGCCTCGTCGTCGCCTTCCTGCTGATACGCGTTGCGCAGCTCGTGATAGAGCTTCGAGCGCTTGCCGCCGAGCTTCTTCGCGGCCTCGTTGGCCTTTTCCTCGAAACCCGGCTCGCGGCCGTACAGGTAGTTGAAGCGGCGCGCGATTTCGCGCGTCATTTCGACGTGCGGCACCTGGTCTTCGCCGACCGGCACGAGCGAGCCGCGATACAGCAGAATGTCGGCCGCCATCAGCACCGGGTAGCCAAGGAAGCCGTAGGTGGACAGGTCCTTGTCCTTGAGCTTTTCCATCTGCTCCTTGTAGGTCGGCACACGTTCGAGCCAGCCGAGTGGCGTGCTCATGCCGAGCAGCAGCGCGAGCTCGGCATGCTCGGGCACCTTGCTCTGGATGAACAGCGTTGCCTGGGCCGGATCGATGCCGGAAGCGAGCCAGTCGACCAGCACGTCCCAGACGTTCTTTTCGATCACTTCGGGCGTTTCGTAGTGGGTCGTCAGCGCGTGCCAGTCGACCACGCAGAAGAAGCACGGGTACTCGGACTGCAGCCGCACCCAGTTTTTCAGTACGCCGTGATAGTGGCCGAGGTGCAGCGACCCGGTGGGCCGCATGCCGGAGAAGATACGGTCTGGGAACATGGTTATTTAAAAAAGCGAAACAAGTGGAGTCAGAATTGCGGTAATCGCGCTATAGCCGAGCGTGACGAGCGGCTTTAACCAGAAACGCGTGAGCGTGCCCGTCATGACGAGCGCCATGACGATGAAAAAGCCGTACGGTTCGAGCCGCGCGAGCGAAATCGCCTGCTTCGGCGGCAACAGCGCCATCAGCACGCGGCCGCCGTCGAGCGGCGGCAGCGGAAAGAGGTTCAGCACGCCGAGCACCAGATTCACGCCGACGCCCGCGCCGGCCATGCGCGTGAAAAACGGTTCGTCGATATTGAGCACCGCGAGCACGACGCCGAACACGCCCCACGCCAGCGCCTGGATGAAGTTGCACACGGGACCGGCCGCCGCGACCCACAGGCTGCCCCAGCGCGGATTGCGCAGATTGCCGAACGCGACCGGCACCGGCTTCGCGTAGCCGAACATGAACGCGCCGCTCGTCGCGAAATAGAGCAGGAGCGGAATCGCGATCGTGCCGAGCGGATCGATATGGCGCATCGGGTTCAGCGACACGCGGCCGAGCACGTAGGCGGTGTTGTCGCCGAGCCAGCGCGCGACGTAGCCGTGCGCCGCTTCGTGCAGCGTGATCGCGAAAATAACCGGAAGCGCGTAGACCGCGACGGTCTGTATCAGGGAAGAATCCATATGCCGTTATTGTAACAATGCGCTTGCGCGCGTCTGCCCGCTTTCGCTCATGCCGCTTCCGCGAGGCCGAACGGCGCGAGCGAACCCCGCCCTGCCCGCACCAGTACGGGCTCCGCGCCGGTCAGGTCGATCACGGTGGACGGCTCGCATACGCAAGGGCCGCCGTCGATCACGAGATCAAGCTGCTTTTCGAGCCGCGCGCGAATGTCCTCGGGATCGTTCAGCGGCTCGGTTTCGTCGGGCATGATCAGCGTCGAGCCGAGCAGCGGCTGACCGAGTTCCTCGAGAATCGCGAGCGTGATCGCATGATCCGGCACGCGCAGGCCGATCGTCTTGCGCGACGGATGCGAGACGCGCCGCGGCACTTCCTTCGTCGCCTGCAGCACGAACACGTACGGGCCCGGCGTCACCGATTTGAGCAGCCGGTACTGCCGGTTGTCCACCATCGCGAAATTGGCGAGCTCCGACAGATCGCGCACGAGCAGCGACAGCAGCTGCTTTTCATCGAGCCCGCGAATGCGCCGCAGACGCTCGACCGCATCCTTGTCGTCGAGATGGCAGGCGAGCGCATAGGTCGAATCGGTCGGCAACGCGACCACGCCGCCGTCGTTGATGATCTGCACGGCCTGCTTGACGAGGCGCGGCTGCGGATTGTCGGGATGAAGCCGGAAGTATTGGGACATGGTGGTTCACGATGACGGCGGATGAACGGCTGCGGCTGGCATGCGGCAAACGGATCGCACGTGCCCTGCGAATGGAGGACGGCTGGCCCGCGGAATGCAATGCCTCGAAGAGGCATCCGCATGGCACGGCGCCGCCAGGGGGCTGGTGCGCACGCGCTCGCCTGATCGGGCCAGCCCGCGCGCGTGACGTGCCGTCATGGCACGGCGCGCGGTCACAGCCAGCGTTCCCAGACGGGCTTGAGATCGGCGGGCAGCGGCGGCAGCGCGCCGAGTTCGATGCGGCCCTCGCCGGGCGCGTGGAAATCGGACCCGCGCGAGGCCTCGAAGCCGAAGCGGCGCGCGACGTCCGCGTATTCGCGATACTGGTCGGGCGTGTGGCTGCCCGTGACGACCTCGATCGCCTTGCCGCCGAGATCGATGAATTCGGCGAAAAACGCGTCGAATTCGAGCGGCGAATACGCGTAGCGGCCCGGATGCGCGACGATCGCCTCGCCGCCCGCGGCCTGGATCCAGCCCACCGCGTCGGCGAGTTTCGCCCAGCGGTGCGCGACGTAGGCCGGCTTGCCGTCGCCGAGATAGCGGTCGAACACTTCCTGCGTAGTGCCGCAGTGGCCGTGCTCGACCATGAAGCGCGCGAAGTGCGTGCGCGACATCATGTCGGGATTCGAGACGTATTCGAGCGCGCCCTCGTACGCGCCGGGAATGCCGAGCACGGCCAGCTGCTCGCCGATCGCCTCGGCGCGCGCGGCACGGCCGTCGCGCGTGCGCGCGAGACCGTCGATCAGAATCCGGCTGGTCGGATCGATACCGAGCCCGACGATATGCACGGTGCGCCCCGCCCATGTGACCGAAATCTCGACGCCGCTCAGATAGCGCATACCGAGCGCTTCGGAGGTGGCGCGCGCTTCGTGCTGACCGCCGACTTCGTCGTGATCGGTGAGCGCCCACAGCGTCACGCCGTTCGCGTGCGCGCGGCGCGCGACGTCGGCCGGCGCGAACTGGCCGTCGGAAACGGTGGAGTGGCAGTGAAGATCGGCGTTCATCGTGGTCCTGGAGAGATTCTCCAGCCATTTTACTGCAACGCAGTAAGGGCCCGCAGGGCTATCTCGCGGTGGCGGCTGCGGGCGCTTGCTGTGCACGCTTGCTGCCGGCACTTGCTGCATGCGCCGGCGCCGGACGCGTGCCGCGCCGCGTCACGGCGGATACGGGCCGCGGGCTCGGTTGCGGGCGCGGATAGAAGCTCGAATACAGGCAAGCGCGCCTGCGCGCAGACGGCCCAACACTGGCAACAAACGCCGCCCCCTAAAACCTCTCCAGACCTTCGCAATGAAGCCGCCTAATAAAGCCGCCTAAGCGCAAAACCCCTCGATCAGCGCCGCGATCTGCTCCGGCTGGTCGTGATGCACCATGTGCCCGGCCTCGTCGATGATCTTCTCGCGCCAGTCGGGAAACGCCTGAAAACGCGCCTTGAATTCGTCGAGCGGAATCTCGCCGGCGATCTGCGCGAGCGTCGGCGACCCGGCAGCCTCGACGTGCAGCACCCTCGCCCTCACCTTGCGCCATACGGCCATCACCTCGTCGAGGCGATACAGCGTCGGCCCGCGCACCTTGTGCGCGGGGTCGGCGAGCAGCATGAAGCGCCCTTCGCCATCCGGCTTCGACCAGTGCTGCGCGAGAAACTTCGCGCGCCGCGGATCGAGCCGCGGATTGGTTTTGGTGAGGCGCGCGGCCACCTCGTCGAGCGACGCATAGCGCCTCAGCTGCGGCGGATCGCGCAATTCGTCGAGCCAGTTGAGCAAGCGCCTGGGCGCCTGCGCCGGATGCGACGGCGCGAGCCCGAAACCTTCGAGATCGACCACGCGCCGCACGCGCTCCGGCCGCACGCCCGCGTACACACACACGATGTTCGCGCCCATGCTGTGGCCGACCAGATTGACCTCGCCTTTTGGCGCGTAGTGGTCGACGAGCGCGTCGAGATCGCCGAGATAGTCCTGAATCCAGTAGCTGCCGCCGCCGCGCTCGGCAACCGGCCAGTCGGACAGGCCGAAGCCGCGCATGTCGGGCGCGATCACCTGCCAGTCGCCGCCGAGCGCATCGACGACGAACTGGAACGAGGCCCCCACGTCCATCCAGCCATGCAGCATGAACAGGATCGGCGCGTCGGGACGGCCCCAACGCCGCACGTGCAGACGGACGCCGCGCACGGCGACGAACTCGGAGCGGGAAGTATTCATGAGCGGCGCACCCACAAAAAAGAATGATCGTTCGATTATAGAGACCGCCGGCTGATACGGGGAGAGCGATTATCGAAGCGGTGTTCGGTCGTCCGCGTCGGTCGGGTCCGACTCCGACTCCGACTCCGCCCCCTGCCCCTGCCCCTGCCCCTGCCCCTGCCCCTGCGGCTGCGGCTGCGGCTGCGGCTGCGGCTGCGGCTGCGGCTGCGCGTCGAGCCCCGCGAGCGCGGCGAGTTCGGCTTCGTCGAAACCGGCGTCGCGACGTGCTTCGAAATTGAACGGACCGCGTAACTTCGGCGCGTGGTACTGATCGGCGAGACGCTGATAGGTCTCGTGCGGATCGAGCCCGTGCGCCCCGCACAGGTGGCGGAACCAGCGGTTGCCGATCAGCACGTGGCCGATCTCGTCGCGCAGGATCACGTCGAGAATCGCCGCCGACGCCTGATCGCCCGCCTGCTGCAAACGCGCGCGAATCGGCGGCGAGGCGTCGAGGCCGCGCGCTTCGAGCGTGCGCGGCACCAGCGCCATGCGCGCGAGCACGTCGCCGCGGGTGCGCTCGCACATGTCCCACAGGCCGCCGTGCGCCGGGAAGTCGCCGTAGGCATGGCCGTATTCGGCGAGCCGCGCGGCGAGCAGCGAGTAGTGATAGGCCTCTTCGGCGGCGACCTTGAGCCAGTCGGCATAGAACCCGGCGGGCATGCCGGAGAAGCGCCATACGGCGTCGAGCGCGAGATTGATCGCGTTGAACTCGATGTGCGCGAGCGCATGCAGCAACACCGCGCGGCCCTGCGGCGACTGCATGCTGCGCCGGCCGAGCTGGCGCGGCTCGACGAGTTCGGGCCGCACGGGACGGCCCGGCAGGCCGGCCGGCTCGGCCAGTTCGAGATCGGCGTGACAGACGGCGCGACCGTCGAGCACGGCGGCATACAGTGCGCGAGCCGCATCCGCCTTGATGGCCGGATCGCTGTCGCGCAAGGCGGCGAGCGCAACACGGCGCGCGCACGAAGGCTCGTCGCGGGAATCCGATGCGCAGGACATGGATGAAACAGGCGAAGCGGCGGACGTCATGGGAAGCGGATCGGCAACGAAATCAACTGAGGCAACGGATAAAGCGGCCGGAGACGCTGCGGTAAACGTGGCCGAGTCGAGCCCCGCTCGTACCGCCAACGCGCGACAAAACGCGCAGAAGCGCCACGGCATGCGGCCCACGCGACGAGTGGCCATGCGTAACCGCTACGCACAACAAGCCCATGCGGCGACGAACCGGACACCACGGCGCCGCTTCTCTCACGTTCTCGCCGGCAATCACCGCGAAATCGCAAGCGCGCACCTTGGCGCGCGCGCCGAGCGGCCCGGCCACACAACCGTTTACAATACCCGATTCGACCATCCGGCGCGCCTGCGGGCGCGTCCGTCAGGCCCGCGAAGTCAGGCCGGCAACGCGCGACAGCGGCCAGGCGCCGCATGCGGCGACCGATCAACAGGAGACATTGTGACGATTTACAAGCTGGGCGAAGCCGCCCCGAACATCCATGAAAGCGTGTTCGTCGCGGATTCGGCGAACATCATCGGCAACGTGACGCTCGAGGAAAACGCGAGCGTGTGGTTCGGCGCGACGCTGCGCGGCGACAACGAGCCGATCACGATCGGCGCCGGCAGCAACGTGCAGGAAAGCGCGGTGCTGCACACCGACCCCGGCTATCCGCTGACGGTCGAGCCGAACGTGACGATCGGCCACCAGGTCATGCTGCACGGCTGCACGATCAAGGAAGGTTCGCTGATCGGCATTCAGGCCGTGGTCTTGAATGGCGCGGTGATCGGCCGCAACTGTCTGGTCGGAGCGGGTGCCGTCGTCACCGAGGGCAAGGTGTTTCCCGACAATACGCTGATTCTCGGCGCGCCCGCCAAGGTCGTGCGCGAACTGACGGAAGCGGATATCGCCAACATGCGGCGCGGCGCGGCAAGTTATGTCGAGCGCCGCGAGTATTTCAAGGCGCAGCTCGTGCGCATCGGCTAGACGGCCGGCGCGCGCGGTGCGCAATGACGCGGCATCGCGCCGCGTCACTCCATCGAGGAAAAGTTGTGAGCGACCAGTTGCAAAAATTCATGTTCAGCGCGGCGCCGGTGCGCGGCGAGATCGTTTCGTTGCGCAATACGTGGCAGGAAGTATTGACGCGGCGCGATTATCCGGCGCCCGTGCGAACGATCCTGGGCGAAATGATGGCCGCGTGCGCGCTGCTGTCGGCGAACCTGAAGTTCGACGGCACGCTCGTCATGCAGATTTTCGGCGATGGCCCGGTCAAGATGCTGGTCGTGCAGTGCAGCTCGAACCTGACGATGCGCGCCACCGCGAAGCTCTCGGGCGAGAACGGCCCGGCGCTCGAAGACACGACCTCGCTCGTCGATCTCGTCAACGCGAGCGGCCACGGCCGCTGCGTCATCACGCTCGACCCGGCCGACAAACAGCCCGGCCAGCAGCCGTACCAGAGCATCGTGCCGCTCTCGGGCGTCGACGGGCCGCTCAAGTCGATCGCCGAGGTGCTCGAACACTACATGCATCACTCGGAGCAGCTCGACACGCGCATGTGGCTCGCGGCGAACACCGAGCGCGCGGTCGGCATGCTGTTGCAGAAGCTGCCCGGCGACGGCGGCATCGTCCCGCATCCGGGCCAGCTCGATGCGGACACGTGGGAGCGCGTCTGCACGCTCGGCGGCACGCTGTCGCAGGACGAACTGCTGAAGGAAGAACCGGAGACGGTTTTCCGCCGGCTCTTCTGGCAGGAAAACGTGCTGCATTTCGAGCCGGTCACGACGCGCTTCGAATGCACGTGCTCGCGCGAAAAGGTCGGCGCGATGCTGAAGATGCTCGGCCGCGACGAAGTGGACGGCGTGATCGAAGAACGCGGCCACGTCGAGATTCACTGCGAGTTCTGCAACCAGCGCTACGAGTTCGACCCGGTCGACGTCGCGCAACTTTTCGTGGCAAGCGGACTTTCACAAGGCGTGACGCCGGCTACCGATCAGCGGCACTGAGGCGGCAGCGCGTGCCTGGGCAGGTTGCGTGAACGTCCGAGCTTGCCCTGGCTGCCGTGCGTGATAGGTGCTTCGTCGCTTTTCATAACGGCAGCCGCCACCGCGCCGCCCACTGCCGTCATGGCTCGGGCGGTGCACTGGCTTTCTCCGGCCGCGGCCTTTCTGACCGCCGAGCCTGATCGCCGTGGTGAATGTGCGTTGAACCATTCGCGCCGCTCACGGCACATGTCGGCCTCGCCCGCCAACGCGTCGAACCGATGGAGATTCGAACATGAAGCCCCCTCTTTCGCTGATACGTCATGCGCGCACGTTGACCGTACTGGCCGTGGTCGCGGGTAGCGCCGCACTCGCCGGCTGCACGATCGACCCGCCTGGCCCAATGCCGATTCTGAGCCGCCTGCCGTCCGATCAGGCCGCTGCGGCCGGCACCGGTCAAACGCTGACACCGGAAGAGCGTGCGCGCTATGACGCGATCGATCGCCAGGTCATGTACGAGCAGAATCAGTCGATGGCCGCAGAAGCCGCCGCTCAGGCGTGGTCGCGCTATGGCTCGCCAGCGCCGCCCATCACCGTGACCGGTGGCTTTTCGACCGGCAGTTGGGGACGGCGCGGATGGGGCACAGGCATTGGCGTCGGCTTCGGGCCGTACTGGGGTTGGTAGGATCGACGGCGACAGTACAAAGTACAAAGGAACAGGGCAATAAAAAAGCGCGGTTCAAAATGAACCGCGCTTTTTTTGCGTCCTTCGTGACTGACTCAGCCGAGCCCATTGAACCCGTTGAGCCCACCAGGCCGGGACAACGCATCAACCTCAATGCGCCGGCTTCTTCTCCTTCGCTGCCACCGCCTTCCCGCCACGCTTGCGATCCGGCTTCGCGCGCGACTCCGGATTCGGCACCACGTGCAGCGGCGCGGCCGATACCTCGCCGCGCGTCGACGTATTCACCGACGGACCGTTCGACGCCGGCAACGGCTGGTTCGGCGACACGAACTGCACGAACACCTCGCCGTCCTTGACCATGCCCATCTCGTAGCGCGCCCGCTCTTCGACCGCAGCCGTGCCGTTCTGCAGATCCTGCACCTCGCCCTGAATGCGTTCGTTGCGCACCTTCGCGTCGGCATTCTTTTGCAGTTGCTGCGCGAGTTGCCCTTGCAACTCATGCACGCGCAGCCAGCCGCCATGCCCCCACCAGAGCGGGTACTGGATCAGCGCCAGCAGAACGATCAGGACAGCAGTGACAAGCCGCATGAAGTAAGCACAATAAATACGCGCCGCCCTGCGCTATACGCAGGGCGGCGAGGTCAATCAGAAACGAAGGATAACCGTCTCATCGATCAGCGCGAACAAGCTGCTGTTTAGCGCAGATTGTAGAACGCCGACTTGCCCGGGTAGCTCGCGATATCGCCGAGATCTTCCTCGATGCGCAGCAGCTGGTTGTACTTCGAGATACGGTCCGAACGCGACAGCGAACCGGTCTTGATCTGGCCCGCGTTGAGACCCACGGCGATATCGGCGATCGTCGAATCTTCGGTTTCGCCCGAGCGGTGCGAGATCACGGCCGTGTAGCCCGCGCGCTTCGCCATCTCGATCGCCGCAAAGGTTTCCGTCAGCGTGCCGATCTGGTTGATCTTGATGAGGATCGAGTTCGCGATGCCCTTCTCGATGCCTTCCTTAAGGATGCGCGTGTTGGTCACGAACAGGTCGTCGCCGACCAGTTGCACCTTCTTGCCGAGCTTGTCGGTCAGCACCTTCCAGCCTTCCCAGTCGCCTTCGTGCATGCCGTCTTCGATCGACACGATCGGGAACTTGTCGGCGAGGTTCGCGAGGTAGTCCGCGAATTCCGTCGACGACAGTTGCAGGCCTTCGCCCGCCAGCTGGTACTTGCCGTCGTGGTAGAACTCGCTCGCCGCGCAGTCGAGCGCGAGCAGCACGTCTTCACCGGCGCGATAGCCTGCTTTCTCGATCGCCTGCAGGATCGTGGACAAGCATTCCTCGTTACTGCCGAAGTTCGGTGCGAAGCCGCCTTCGTCGCCGACGGCCGTGCTCATGCCGCGATCCGACAGGATCTTCTTCAGCGCGTGGAACACTTCGGCGCCGCAGCGCAGTGCTTCGCGGAAGGTCGGCTGGCTGACCGGCACGATCATGAATTCCTGGATGTCGAGGCTGTTGTTCGCGTGCGCGCCGCCGTTGACGATGTTCATCATCGGCACCGGCAGTTGCATCGCGCCCGAGCCGCCGAAGTAGCGATACAGCGGCAGGCCGGCTTCTTCAGCGGCGGCCTTCGCGACGGCCATCGACACGGCCAGCATCGCGTTCGCGCCGAGGCGCGACTTGTTGTCGGTGCCGTCGAGCTCGAGCAGCGTCTTGTCGAGGAAAGCCTGTTCGGAAGCGTCGAGGCCCATGATCGCTTCGGAGATTTCAGTGTTGATGTGCTCGACGGCCTTCAGCACGCCCTTGCCGCCGTAACGGCCGGCTTCGCCGTCGCGCAGTTCGATCGCTTCGCGCGAGCCGGTCGACGCGCCCGACGGCACCGCTGCGCGGCCCATCGTGCCCGATTCGAGCAGCACGTCGCATTCGACGGTGGGGTTGCCTCGCGAATCGAGAATCTCTCGACCGATGATGTCTACGATAGCACTCATGGTTTCCTCAAAGAAATGACGTTGAATTCTTTACTGTGACACTGTATCGCGCTGCCGATCCGGAGTTGGCGCTTAAGTGCCGACTCCTGTCCCCTGCGAAGCACCCGCCGGTCTCCCCGACAGACAACTCGCGCGCCGATACGTTCGACGGCCATTATGCGAAAACGCCGCGCGCCGATTATCGAGGTGGATCGTGAAAATCGCGACACGCGGCGCATGCCTGAATCAGTTGAAATCGCTTTCGAGGAACGGCCCGCGCTTGACGGCCTGGTCGAGCGTGACGAGCGTCTCGAGCAGATCGGCCATGCGCTTGAGCGGCACCGCGTTCGGCCCGTCCGACTTCGCCTGCGCCGGGTTCGGATGCGTTTCCATGAAGAGACCCGCAACGCCCACCGCGACCGCGGCACGCGCGAGCACCGGCACGAATTCGCGCTGGCCGCCCGAGCTCGTGCCCTGGCCGCCCGGCAACTGCACCGAGTGCGTCGCGTCGAACACGACCGGCGCGTTGGTCTCGCGCATGATCGCGAGCGAACGCATGTCCGACACGAGGTTGTTATAGCCGAACGACACGCCGCGCTCGCACGCCATGAAGCGGTCTTCCGACAGACCCGCTTCGCGCGCGGCGTCGCGCGCCTTGTCGATCACGTTCTTCATGTCGTGCGGCGCGAGAAACTGGCCCTTCTTGATATTGACCGGCTTGCCCGAGCGCGCGCAGGCGTGAATGAAGTCCGTTTGCCGGCACAGGAACGCCGGCGTTTGCAGCACGTCGACAACCGACGCGACCTGTTCGATTTCGTGTTCGGCGTGAACGTCGGTCAGCACCGGCAGGCCGAGCTGACGCTTCACTTCCGACAGGATGCGCAAACCTTCGTCCATGCCCAGACCGCGGAACGACTTGCCGCTGCTGCGGTTGGCCTTGTCGTACGACGATTTGTAGATGAACGGAATGTTCAGCTTCGCGCAGATTTCCTTGAGGCGGCCGGCCGTGTCGATCGTCATCTGTTCCGATTCGACGACACAGGTACCGGCGATCAGGAAAAACGGCTTGTCGAGACCGATTTCGAAATCGCCCAGCTTCATGCTTTCTCCCTGACTGCGTTCGCGGTGCGCGACTGCTGATGCGCCAGCGCCGCCTCGACGAACGACTTGAACAGCGGGTGGCCATCGCGCGGCGTGGATGTGAATTCCGGGTGGAACTGCACGCCGACGAACCACGGGTGCATGCTGCGCGGCAATTCCATCATTTCCGGCAGATCCTCGCTCGGCGTACGGGCGCTAATGATGAGGCCGCCGGCTTCGAGTTGGGGCACGAAACGGTTATTGACTTCATAACGGTGGCGATGGCGCTCGTTCACGTCGCGGCCGTAGATTTCCTCGGCCATCGTGCCGGGCTTGATCGGGCAGCGCTGCGAACCGAGGCGCATGGTGCCGCCGAGGTCCGACTCTTCGGTGCGCTTCTCGACGCGGCCTTCGCGGTCGTACCACTCGGTGATCAGCGCGACCACGCGGTTCTTCGTTTCCTGATCGAACTCGGTGCTGTTCGCGTCCTTCAGGCCGACCACGTCGCGGGCGAATTCGATCACGGCAAGCTGCATGCCGAGGCAGATGCCGAGATACGGCACCTTCGCTTCGCGCGCATAGCGGATCGCGGCGATCTTGCCCTCGGTGCCGCGCCGGCCGAAGCCGCCCGGCACGAGCACTGCGTCGAGATGCCTGAGGCTCTCGACGCCTTGCGTCTCGATCTCTTCGGAGTCGATGTACTCGATGTTCACGCGCGTCGACGTGTGCATCGACGCATGGCGCAGCGCTTCGATCAGCGACTTGTACGACTCGGTCAGATCGACGTACTTGCCGACCATGCCGATCGTCACTTCGTGCTTCGGATTCTGCAGCTTCTCGACGAGGTCGGACCACATCGCGAGGTCCGCGGCCTTCGGCGTGAGCCTGAGCTCTTCGCAAATGATCGCGTCGAGCCCCTGGTCGTGCAGCATCTGCGGAATCTTGTAGATGCTGTCGGCGTCCCACACGGAAATCACCGCGTCTTCGGGCACGTTCGAGAACAGCGAGATCTTCGCGCGCTCATCGTCCGGAATCGGCCGGTCGGCACGGCACAGCAGCACGTGCGGCGAGATGCCGATTTCGCGCAGCTTCTGCACGCTGTGCTGGGTGGGCTTGGTCTTCAGTTCGCCCGCCGTGGCAACCCAGGGCACGAGCGTCAGGTGCACGAAGCATGCGCTGTTGCGGCCGAGGCGCAGGCTCATCTGGCGCGCGGCTTCGAGGAACGGCAGCGATTCGATGTCGCCCACCGTGCCGCCCACTTCGACGATCGCGACATCGGGCTCGCCGCACGTCGCGGAAGCCGCGCCGCGCTCGACGAATGCCTGGATTTCGTTCGTGATGTGCGGGATGACCTGCACCGTCTTGCCGAGATAATCGCCGCGGCGTTCCTTGCGGATCACCGATTCGTAAATCTGGCCCGTGGTGAAGTTGTTGGCCTTGCGCATCTTCGTGCTGATGAAGCGCTCGTAGTGGCCGAGGTCGAGGTCGGTTTCCGCTCCGTCTTCCGTCACGAACACTTCGCCGTGCTGAAACGGGCTCATCGTGCCGGGGTCGACGTTGATGTACGGATCGAGTTTGAGGAGGGTGACTTTGAGACCGCGCGATTCGAGGATCGCGGCGAGGGAAGCGGCGGCAATACCCTTGCCGAGGGAAGAAACTACGCCGCCGGTGACGAAAACATATTTGGTCATCGCTGGATGCTCGCGGGAAAAACGGATTATACCGTAAAGGATGGTCCCGACCCAGCAAAAAACGACCGGCCCGGCGCGCGCCGCCCCCTCCTCGCGTGCAACCCGGCGCCGCCATTTGCCACGCAAGTCGCACGCGCAGCGCCTCAGGCAAGCCGCTCAAGTTCGCGCAACATCCGCTGCACCGCGCGCGCCGTTTCGATCGGCCGCTCCATCGGATACAGATGGCTGCCTTCGATCCACTCAAGGTGGCCGCCGGTCGCGCGGCGCGTCGCATCGAGACCGGCCTGGCGGATTTCCTTCGAGCGCGTGCCGGCGATGAAACCGACCGGCACCGGCGCGCCGTGCGCGAGCCGCGCGCCGAGCGTGTGCGGCAGCGTGCGGTAGATCCGATATTCGGTGCGGCGGTCGAACGCGAGCGCGCGCGTGCCGTCCGGCGCGCTCTGCGGAATGCCGAAGTCGATGTAGTCGGACAGCATGCGCTCGTCCCAGCGCGCGAACGCCGGCTTCGAATGGAAGTGCCGCCACGCTTCGTCGCGGCTTGCCCACTGCGTGCGCCGGGTGCGCGTCGCGGCGGCCGGCGAGAGCCGTTCGTCGAGCCCGGTCCATTGCGAGACGCGTAGCATGCTGCTGCGCCAACCGGCGATCACCGGCGAGTCGAGCATCACCACGCCCCTCACCCACTGCGGCTTTTTCAGCGCGGCCATCAGCGACAGATAGCCGCCCAGCGAATGTCCGACGAGCCACACCGGCTGCTCGTACGCGCGGCCGATGTCTTCGAGCAACTGCTCGACCAGATGCGGCCAGTCCTGCGTGACCGGAAAGCGCGTGTCATGGCCGATACGCTCGATGAAGCGCACCTCGTAGTCGTCGGAAAGTTCGGCGAAGATCGTCCGGTAGGTGGAAGCCGGAAAGCCGTTCGCATGAGAGAAATGAATGATGTTTTTCAACTGCGGCTATCTCCGTTTCTGTTTTTTGCGTGCGCCTTTGACAGGCGTCTCGCGCGCTCAACGCGCCATCCAGTAGCGCCGCCGCGTCTCGCGATAGCGCTCGAGCGTGAGCGCGGGGCCGTCCGCGCCGGGATCGACGTCCACCCGCACCGCGCCGTCCCGATCGCTGCGCCCGAGTTCGATATGGCGTGCCTCGTAGCGCTCGAACACGCCCGCATTCGGATGATGAAAACGATTTTCGTAGCCTACCTG
Source organism: Paraburkholderia sp. Cy-641 (assembly GCF_011752945.1). Lineage (NCBI taxonomy): Bacteria > Pseudomonadati > Pseudomonadota > Betaproteobacteria > Burkholderiales > Burkholderiaceae > Paraburkholderia > Paraburkholderia sp. Cy-641. Next base: position 755 of record NZ_VWWM01000088.1, on the reverse strand, counting down.
AAATAGCGCGATGGACGGCTCGATAGAGTCGAGGAACGGCTCGGTCGACGAGGTCCTGCTGCCATGATGCGGCGCCATCAGCACCTGGGCGCGCAAGGCGCCGCGATCGCGCGCGAGCAGCGTGCGCTCGACCGGCGCCTCGATGTCGGCGGTCAGCAGGGCCGCGAAACGCGCCGTCTCCGCGCGAGCGCGCGATGTCGCGGCGAGCCCCGCGCGCGGCAGCGTGCTGACCCTGAGCACGCAGCAACGATCGTTGTTCTTGCCGCTCGCGGGCCCGGCATCCGGCCACAGTATCGCGAATTCGACGCCGTCCCATTGCCAGCGCTGCCCGGCCGCGCACGGCAGCGTCCGCGCGCCGTGCCGCTGCGCGTACGGCCACAGCGCATTGTCCGGCGCGAGCGAGCCCACCATCTGACGCACCTCGATCGCATCGAGCACGGCAGGCACGCCACCCGCATGATCGGAATCGGCGTGGCTGACGATCAGCGTGTCGAGCGTCGTCACGCCATGCGCCTGCAGGAACGGCACGACCACGCGCTCGCCCGCGTGCGTCGATTCCGCGCCCGGCCCGGCATCGAACAGCAAGGCGTGATGCGCGGTTTGCACGAGGATCGACGCGCCCTGCCCCACGTCGAGCGCCGTCAGACGGAACGCGCCCGCCGGCGCGGCAAGCGCGCCGTCCGCGCTGGGCATCAGCAACGGCAGCCACGTCAGCGGCGCGGCCCAGCGCAGCGGCCAGCCGCGTGGCGCGAGGC
>NZ_VWWM01000087.1:0-23660 GCF_011752945.1 Paraburkholderia sp. Cy-641 | reverse complement strand
TCACGGGCTCCGTCGTCTGCATGCAGTTGCAGGATGCGCCGAGGAGAACCCTTAAACCGGACATTTCTAACTGGCCCAAACCGGACATTACTAAATGGCCGTCACAAATTTATGGTTGATAATTTATCTTATGTAAAATTAAATAATGAAGTGAGGCCCTGCGACCCGAACAATCCAAAACAGCCCTTCGAACAACACCGCCCAGCCACGCACAATATTGGCGCCAACGTGACTCAAAAGACTTTCGCCATACCTACCGTCACACTGCCTCGCATTTCAGAAGCCGTCTTCGCTTGTGCGAAGATTTTTTTCTGCGAAAGGATGATACTAGCGTGGAATACATGAGTTCTCTGAACAATCACTCTCTACGCCCCTGTCATGCCAATATCTATCAGATCAAGGCCTCCAAGCCCCGTCACCACGTCGCCTCCTGAAGAAAAACACACAACGACTACAAACGTATCGTCTGGCGGTGCAGCGAAAAGACTCCCTGCGAGCGGACCTCTCAGTGGTCTAAGCGAGCGTAATAAATTTACTGGAGATATTCATTGGGCGATACCAGCCAGATTGAAATATAAAGCGGATAGCGTTGATCATTCTATAATCCCGGAATCTGACAAGGATTTTGGAGAATACGCCAGAATGGCCGTAGATCATGCACTATCCAATATTGCTCCTGATGAGCGTATCACTGCATTGGATAAAAAATTCATCGGATTGATTGCTGCAATGGAAAATGCGCAGCGACCAGGCCTTAATCTGCTTTATCTTCCCGAGGCACCGAGAAATCTCCAGTTCATGATAGAGCGTATTGAAAATGGCGGGATGCAGGGTAATTTCAGATTTATTTTCCACCCGTCGGAAAATTCTGTTCATTGCGCGATGGCGGATGTAAGAGTGGGGAGCAATGAAACTTCAATAGTGATTGCCGATTCGGCCTTCGAGCATAGCGACACCCGTTTGGAGTCTGCAGCAGATCTATTAAGAGCGGAAGGACGAAAAATTTCGATTATTACGCCAGAGATTCAAAAATCCACACAAGATTGCATCATGTATGCGCTCAATTTCGCAATCAAGTCCTACAAGACCGGGTTCACAGGTGAAATTCACGGCAAAAACAATGCTCAGATCATTTCGAGCGATCAGCTGAAAAATCTACCCATCGGTTTTCTTAAACATACGCAGACACGTGCGATTCTGAAACAGGAATATGGCCTCGCGGAAGCATTTGTAAAGAAAAACAGTAGTGAGAGACTAAGCGATCGACATGCCAGCTATCGTGTGAGACGTATAAATAACGACAGTAAAGAATTTGAAACAAGTGCCTCAATCGAAGGGTTCAGGTTGCGCGAAATCCGAAAAACCGGAGAGGCTCTCTCGAAAGGTAGCGGGGCTTTTGATCGATCCTTGCTGGAGAGACTGAGTTCCATGAGCCGGTCCCTTAATGAGCTTGAATACGTAAAAAACAATGGAGAGAGAGACGAGAGGCTCAAAGCATTTCGGGAATGGAGAGTGCGAACCAGACAGTAATCATATCTCCCTGAAAGGCCGCGAACCCATTTCCAGCATTGCACGCCGTGTTCTTTAGCAAGGCACGCGAAGTCATGTATCGAAAAGCGAACGCCCGCCGGGAAACCTATCCGAACAGGTAGTTCAACCGGCACGCCCCGCACGGCTAAAATCACGTCGAAATCGAAATGGGGCCAACATGAATAACAACGTCGACCAGCACCACGAGCCGACACTACACAGCAACAAGCAGCGTCTATGGCAACACCCTGCCTACTTGACCGCGTGGGAATACCTTCCCTACGGCCTGCAAATCCGGCTACTGGAATTTGAGGCCCGACTCGACCGCATCTTCCCACGCCGGCTACACGTCAAACGGCGTGGCAACGTGGCAGGGCTTAAACGCGCCGTGTTTACCGTGCTTATAGCCGCAGTCATGCACGCAATCATCATCTCCATGCAACACAGCCAATAGCGATCGACTACGAACGCCCCGCGATGCACACTCCACACCGCCCACGCACTGTCGGCATTCACCCGACGAAATGCGTAGCACGCCTCATACTCGCCACGACGGCTCCTTCACCCCGACATTCAGTGCAGACAGCGGCGAGACTTTTTCCCTCTGCCGTCTCGCACGCCGCATCAAATGAAACAACTCGCGCAGCACATTGCGCGATGCCGTCTGTTTCCCCGAGGCCAAACCCGCAACCGCGCCATAGTGCATCTCGACAGCCTGCACAATTTGCGCACGCTCATCACGCAGCGTGCATGGCAACTCTCCATGCGGCTCTGCGTTTCCCATAGGCTCGGCAGAAACGGGCCGTGAATGATCGTCGGCCACAACATTTTCTTTACCCTCGCGCAACTTATCCTCGTTTGCCAAGGGCCTGCAAAAGCCGGATAGTGCGGCCTCAGTCATTTGCCGACACACGTTCAAGGACTCATTGCCCATGAAGCTCAAAGCGCTCCGCCTCGTCACGGCCGCCACCTTCGCCACGTTCGCGCTGTGCGCGCTCTCCCCTGCAAGCCACGCCGCCGATCAGAACGCGGACCACGACACCGCCCGGATCAAGCCCGCCGTCGATGCCGCGATCGAGCCGCTGATGGCGAAGTACCACGTCGCCGGCATGGCGGTCGGCGTGATCGTCGCAGGCAAGCCATACGTGTTCGACTACGGCGTCGCGTCGACGCAAACCGGCAAGCCGGTCACACGCGATACGCTGTTCGAACTCGGCTCGGTCAGCAAGACGTTCACGGCGACGCTCGCATCGTATGCGCAACTGGACGGCAAGCTCTCGCTATCCGACAGCACCGGCCAGTATCTGCCGACGCTGCGCGGCACGCCCTTCGGCAAGGTCAGTCTTCTGAATCTCGGCACACACACACCGGGCGGTTTACCGCTTCAGGTGCCGGACGACATCCATAACGATGCGCAGTTGCTCGAGTACTTCAGGAACTGGCAACCGGCTCACGCGCCGGGTACTTACCGGACCTATTCGAATCCGGGCATCGGCACGCTCGGGTTCATCACCGCGAAGAGCATGGGGCAGAACTTCACCGCGTTGGTACAGCAACGCCTGTTTCCGGCGCTCGGCATGAAGAACAGCTATATCGATGTCCCGGCGGCGAGGCTGCCGGACTATGCGCAAGGCTATACGAAAGATGGCGCGCCGATTCGCCTGCAAGGCGGCATGCTCGCCGCCGAAGCCTACGGCGTCAAGTCGAACGCCGCCGACATGCTGCGCTTCATGCAGGCGAACATGAACATGCTTCCGATCGACGACAAACTCCAGCGTGCGATCGACGCGACTCACACCGGCTACTTCAAGGCCAGTGTGCTGACTCAGGACCTGATCTGGGAGCAGTACCCCTACCCCGTTGCATTGAAGACTTTGCAGGCGGGCAACTCGCCGGAGATCGCCCTTAACGCGACATCCGCGACGGCAATCGAGCCGCCGTTGCCGCCGCAGCAGGACGTGTGGATCAACAAGACCGGCTCGACCAACGGCTTCGGTTCCTATATCGCGTTCGTGCCGAGGCAGCGTATGGGCATCGTGATCCTCGGCAACCGCAATTTCCCGATCGAGGCTCGGGTGAATGCGGCTTATCAGATACTCACGACACTTTCGGCGGCGTCGAACACGAGCAAGGCGAAATAATCGCCGAGCGGTCATTGAACACAACTCGCCAATCCAACCGCAAAAATACTCAAGATACCGAAGCAACATCAAAAAATAAAAACGCCCGACGCTCCCTTGAATCAGGGAAGCGCCGGGCGTCTATCCAACAACCGCTACTGACTCGCGGCTGCGCCGACGCCAGCCTTCTTCTGCGCCTGCTGCAGATTGTTCGGATAGTTCGGATCGTTTTGCCCTGGCTGATAGCCCGCGTCTTCGAGTTTCTTCAGCTCGGCATTCTTCTTCGCACGAGCCTGTTTGCGGGCCGCTTTGCGCGCGGCCTTCCGCTCGGCCTTGGTCGGCTTCGCGGCACTTGCGGCGGCGGCCGGGGACGCTGTGTCGTTCTGCGCGACAGCGAGCGGGATCGTGCCGGCCACCAGTGCCGCAGCCGAAATCCCGAGCATGATTCGTTTAATGGCAAAGCTCTTCATAACTGATATCCCCCAAGGGAGTGTTGGCAACAGAGTTAAAGTCCATCTGCGAATCGTGGTTCATCAAGGCGGATTGCGCAGCCTTTTACGTCACCGCCGGCTCAAGCTTACAGGCAAATAGAGGCCGCGGGTTGGCAGCGTTGATCGCAACGCACATCGCCTGATCCATCGCGGCTCGGGTTCGATCTGACAAAGCGCTCACCTCGGCATAAGTTCTGCAATGCAGAATCAATAAATAATGCCATTCCATACGCTTCAATCGGGACCTCATCTAAATCACCCCAATATCACAAGGGTTTACTGGTAAAACATCGCATATCGAGCAGACTAGGTATTTTCCCTTGTTTGGACTGCATTGCAGTTCTTCATGCGGTTTACCACGTTGACACAGAGCGAACGGTCGTGCCAAATTCCGTCTGAATTCTGTGAGCACACCAATCAGTCCGGTTGAGTGCTTCATGGAATCGTTCGCTATCAGGAGATCAGCCAAACAGAAAAACGCGCAGTCGATCCAGTCCTGACGTCCAATAGCACGCTCTTCATGTTCCGTAATCCTGATGGATCGCGAGAGAGTTCTATTGCCGGTCGAAATCGCAGCGCGGCGCGGATTCATTTCATCGTTCATCCGAAAACGTAAAACAAGGAGACACGCAGCATGCCGGCAAGTCATCGCAACAGGATCGGAGTCGTTCTTGGATTGATGGGGGCGTGTGCGCTAGGTGCGGCCCCGAGCGCTCAGGCGCAAAGCAGTGTCACGCTCTACGGTATCGTCGACGCGTCGCTGCTCTATACCAGCAAGACACTCGACATGAGTACCGGCCAGAGCGCCGGCCATCAGTATTCGTTCACCGACAGCGGCCTGTCCGGCTCGCGCTTCGGCCTGCGTGGCGCCGAAGATCTCGGCGGCGGCATGCGCGCGATCTTCCAGTTGGAAAGCGGCTTTAGCGTGGCCAATGGCTCGCTGAACAATTCGAACGGCAATCTGTTTGGACGTCAGGCGTGGATCGGCATCGACAGCCGCTTCGGTACAGTCAAGGCCGGCTTGCAGTTCTCGCCGTTCTTTCTGTCGGTGTACGACTTCGACCCGCGCGACATGGACTACTTCGGCAGCGGTCTCGTCACCTATCTGAACAACGTCTATGTGACGGGCCTGTTCAATCCCAACGGCATTTCCTACACGTCGCCGGAAATCGCGGGCTTGCAAGGCAGCGCGATGCTCGCGCTCGGCGGAACCGCCGGCGATTTTCAGGCAGGTCGCCAGTACTCGGCGAGCCTGCGCTATCACTTCGGCGGACTCACGATCGACGCCGCGCTCTACAGCGGCAACGCGGGCGGCAGCGCCGCGGCCATCGCGATTCCGAGTGCCGTCGAATTCAACGGCCGCGCGCTCGGTGCGCGCTACGTGTTCAACAACCTGACCGTGATGGCTGCGTACACGCAGTACAAGGTGGCGGGCTCGTTCAACAATCGCGTCTATTCGGGCGGCGCGAGCTATCGCATCACGCCGGCGTTGAATGTCGACGCGGGCATCTGGGTCACGCGCGATGCAAACGAATCGCCGAATAATTCGATTCTCGCTTCGACCGGACTTGAATATTCGTTATCCAAAGCGACGGTCACGTATGCACAGGTCGGCTTCGTGACCAATCACGGCGCCATGCACGCGGGGCTCTCGGTCAATAACGCACTCGATCTGCCCACGGGCACGACGGCCGGCGTGAGCCTCGGCATTCGCCATACGTTCTAGATGCGGACGGCGCACTGTTGCATGTTGCTGTTGCGGTGGATGGTTTCGGGTAATGAGAGGGAACCGATGCGGGTTCCGGGCGGTAACAGCTCTCACCGATCGCCTGGCTACCTCAACGGCAAGTTGGCAACGGCATTGCGTAGCTGTTCGGCGCGTCGATTGTTGAGCACCGCCACGCAAGCCAGTCGCCCCATCTCATGCGCGTTACCTGCTCCGCCACCGCTTAACGAGGCTGAAAACTCACACTCGGTGTCGCGATACCTGGGAGACTCCCGGTCCGATGCGACCAGTTTAGCTTTTGCTACGTTAATGTACTTGCTGTCTTCATCCCATTGGGTGAGCGAGTGGCCCGCGGCTTCCTCGGCTCGTTGCAGCGCTACCTGACTCTCCGCGACTTTTTGTGCAAGGCAATCCCGCATTCCGGCCTGTGAATAAGCGCTGCACAGATTTTCTTGGGTTTGAACGGTATCGTGAGGAGCGGCATGAGACAGTGCCGGCAAAGAGAGTGCGCAACTTAGGGCAATCAGCTTTAGTGTGTGCATATGGTTGCGTTTCCTTTTCGAGCCACGCTTAATGCATAGTCCAATTTTTTGCGTAACTTGGGTCTCGTTGCATCGAGTTGTAGCGCAGTGCGATTAATGTCGCAGATGACGGGCACCAGTCTACATGACACGCGGCCGATCAAATGGAGATCGACAAGCCGGCGTTCGACACGTTCCTGACTCATCGTGTTGATGATAAGTGGATCACCTACTCTTGTCGAAATAGTTGTCGGCAACCCAACCATCTCCTTTAGGAGGACAATGAACAGCCGTATATTGGAAGACCTTTTCAACGACTACTCGCCCTGGATAACAAACGTCGCCAGGAGCAAGCCGAAAAATCTCCTCTTGCGTGTCCCCATCCGGAGATCGATAGACCGGCATTTCTTTCTGAACACGCCATGTTTCACCCGTATGGTTCTCACAACCGATGAGAGTCAGAAAGGCCGCGACGGCAAGCCTCTTCATCGCGCTCTCGGGTATTCAATTTTTCGGGCCACTCTTTTTGAGTGGTTCAACCCAGTCACGATATCGGCGGGGCTAATCATCTCGAACGCCGACCAACGGGGATCGTAAGCGACAATACCAACCGTACCCAGTACGTCGGCAACATTGCTTGAACAACTATTATCGAGAAAGCTGTATTCGTGCGATTTTGGATCTAACGTGAAAATCCTAACTCTTCGCTCCAATTCAGTTTTGATTGTTTGTTTTTCGTCAGACGACACACGAATTACATAGCCGACGCTGTTGCGATACGAGTTCCGATAAAGATGGTCATTCCGGTCAGTGGTAAAGTATTTTTCGTGCGCCCGAGAATAAACTTTGTTATCGACAATAATTGCCACATGGCCAAACTGCGAGCCGTGGCTCAATAAGCGTGACTCGCTTACCACGACCTCCACCACCTCTGATTGAACGGCGATCTCTTTGACCGAGGCGAGCGCGTCCTGCTGCACGTCGCGCGCACAAGCCGCATGCCGAGCGTCGTGCCGAGCCGCGCGAACTCCCGGCCGAAACCCGAGCCCGCGCCAGTGACGACCGCAACCTTGTCCGCAAATTGGTTCACGCATCGCCCTGTTCGGATTGCTATCGATTACAAGATTGCCGAGTACGACATGCCGGCAATACCAAAGAACAGTTCGAGCCCATTCATTACGCCACGTCCCCTGCACTCGTTTGCGCATTGGCTTGAGCCGCCGTGCGCGCCTCGTCCTCTTCCTGCAACTTGCGCCACAGAATCTTGCCGCTGCCCGATTTCGGCAGCGATGCGACGAATTCGACGATACGCGGCGCCTTGTAGGCCGCCATCTGCCCGTGCGCCCAGTCGATGATCTCCTGCGCGCTGATCGTGCCCGCATGGGCCACGTCGGGCACGACGAGTGCCTTGACCGTCTCGCCGCGCTTCTCGTCCTTCACGCCGATCACGCACACTTCGTGAATCGCCGGATGCCGGTACATCAGCGCTTCGACCTCGGCCGGCCAAACCTTGTAGCCCGACGCGTTGATCATGCGTTTGAGCCGGTCGGTCATGAAGAAATAGCCGTCCTCGTCGATATGGCCGAGGTCGCCGGTACGCAGAAAACGCTTGCCGTCGAGTTCGACGAACGCCTCCGCGGTCGCCTTCGGATTGCGCCAGTAGCCCTGCATCACTTGCGGCGCGTTGACGACGATCTCGCCGGTCTCGCCTTGCGGCAACTCCTGCAGCGTAGCCGGATCGATCACGCGCGAATCGACGTCGAACACCGGAATGCCGAGACATTGCGGCTTCGGACGATGCGGCGGATTGATATGCGTGCCGGCAATCGTCTCGGACATGCCGTAGCCCTCGACATAGTCGAGCCCGGTCAGCATCTTCAGCTTCTTCGCAATCGCGTCGGGCATTGCCGCGCCGCCGCCGCGCGTGCCGGACAGGCTCGAGAGATCGTAGTCGCCGAGCCGCGGATTCGAGAGAAAATCGACCATCATCGTCGAGATCGACTGCCAGGCGCTGATGCGATATTTCTGCATGCAGAGCGCGGCGGCATCGCGGTCCCAGCGCGACAGCACGACGATCGTCGCGCCCGCGAACACCACGCTGTTCATGCCGCCCTGCATGCCGGTCACGTGAAAGAACGGCAGCACCGACAGATGCACGCCATCGGCCGCCGACGAAAACCACACGCAGCCGCCGAGCAGCGTGCTCATCACGCTGCGATGCGTATGCATGCAGCCCTTCGGCCGGCCGGTGGTGCCCGACGTATACGGCATCACGCAGAGGTCGTCGGGGCCGGCCGTGAGCGGACCGGGCGCGAGGTTTCTCGCGAGCACATCCGACCACGCGGTGACGCCGTCGCGATCGAACCTCCCGCGCGGCGCGGCAACGAACTCGGGTACCGCGACCGGCGACGGACGCTGCAGATAATCGCCATACGTCGCGACGATCACGTGTTCGAGCCCCTGCCCCGGCTGCTTGCCGATCAGCGGTTCGACGTGCCTGAAGAGACACTGCGGCGCGATGATCGTGGCCGCGTCGCTATCCTCGACGTAATGGGCAAGCTCGTCGCCCATGTTCATCGGATTGACCGGCACCACGACCGCGTTCGCGCGCAGAATGCCGTAGTACGCGATGATCCACTGCGGACTGTTCTGCATATAGAGCAGCACGCGATCGCCGGCCTTTACGCGGCACTCGTGCTGCAAAAAGCCCGCGACGCGCTCGGCTTCGTCCTTGAACTGCGCGAACGTGACCGGCGTGCCGTAGTAAATGATGAAGGGCTTGTCGGGAAAACGCGCCGCCGATACTTCGGCGTTGTAGAAAAGATTGGTGTGCGGCAACGTCAGATGCCGCGGCACTTGCGGCGGCCAATGCGGGTAATGGCGTTCGTTCATACACGTCTCCGGTTTTATTCTTTCTGCGAACCCGACTCGCGCGCGGCGTCCACCTGCGCTTCGAAAACCGCTTCAGCCGGATAGACGTATTCTTCCATGAACGCGTTCAAACGCTTTTGCAGATCGCGGACCTTGTCCGGGTACTCGAAGTTCATGCAACGTCTCCATGTTGTTGCTCCCGCGAGAAGCTTCGCCCGCGCTGCCTGCCGCTACGCTGCCCCGAATCAGACGATGATCGAGCCGCCATCCACCGCGAGATACTGGCCCGTGACATGGCGCGACGCTTCGCTCGCGAGAAACACGACCGGGCCCTTCAGGTCCTCGTCACCGCCGAGGCGCTGCAATGGCGTGCGCGCGACGATCGAGTCTTCGAGCTGGTCGAGCAAACCGGCCGACATCTTCGACGGGAAAAAGCCCGGACAGATCGCGTTGACGTTGATGTTGTACTTGCCCCATTCCGCCGCGAGCGCGCGCGTGAAGTTGATCGCCGCGGCCTTCGAGGTGTTGTAGGCAATCGTGTTCATGCCCGGCGGCGAGCCCTTCAGGCCCGCGACCGATGCGACGTTGATGATCTTGCCCGCACGCTGCGGAATCATGCTGCGCTTGCCGACTTCGCGCGCGAGAAAGAACGGCGCGTTGACGTTCAGGTTCATGACCTTGTGCCACGCTTCGTCGGGATACGCTTCGGCGGGCGCGCCCCAGGTCGCCCCCGCGTTGTTGATGAGAATGTCGATGCGGCCATGTGCGCTCATCACTTCGTCGACGAGGCCCGGAATGCCTTCGAAGCGCTGCAGGTCGTTGGCGATGGCCCTCGCCTCGATACCGCGGCCTTGCAGATGTTCTCGCGCCTCGGCGAGTTCCTCGGCCTTGCGCGCGGTGATCGCGACACGGCAGCCCATCTCGCCGAGCGCCTCGGCCATTTGCAGACCGAGTCCGCGCGAGCCGCCGGTAATCAATGCCACCTTGCCATCGAGTTGAAACAGGTCTTTCACCGACATCGCGACACTCCTTCAGTTGTTCTGCAATGCAGATTGCTATTCCATAATTTCCCGACCATCATACGTGTCGAAATTCACCGTGTAAATAAAAGCACGATCATTCTTTTTCGTTATAAACTGACTCGCATTGCCGCCGCGTGGTTCCTCGGGACTTACCCGCATACCGCGTTCTTCAAACGATCCAGGCCGCATCGGTCGCGCTGTGCGCTCGCGTGTTTTGCGCCGCGCTTCGTAACCGTTCCGCATAGCGGCTTACCTCAGGATGGGTTTTCAGCAATGCAAGACGCGCAAATCATCAACACGCGGGATCTGGATTTCCAGCTGTTCGAAGTGCTCGAAGCCGGGACGCTGACGCGGCGCGCCCGCCATGCGGACCACAGCCGCGAGACCTTCAATGCCGCGCTCGACACCGCGCATGCGGTAGCCGTCGAAAAATTCGCGCCGCACAACCGGCTTTCCGACGAGCACGAACCGCAGTTCGACGGCCAACGCGTGACGCTGCCCGGCGCAGTAAAAGATGCGCTCGACGCCTTGCGCGGCACCGGCTTTCTCGCCGCAAGCAAAGACTACGAACTGGGCGGCATGCAACTGCCGGCGACGATTTCGTTTGCGTGCCTGTCGCTGTTCAAGAGCGCCAACATCGCGACCTCGTCGTACGCCATGCTGACGAGCGCGAATGCGAACGTGATCGAACGCTTCGGCTCGGCACAGCAAAAGCGCAAGTACCTGCGCGCGCTGCTCGAAGGCCGCGCGTTCGGCACGATGGCGCTGACCGAGCCGCAGGCCGGTTCGAGCCTGTCCGATCTCGCCACCACCGCGACGCCGAATGCGGACGGCACCTGGTCGATTCGCGGCAACAAGATTTTCATTTCGGGCGGCGATCACGCGCTGAGCGAGAACATCGTGCATCTCGTGCTGGCGCGCATTGCGGGCGGGCCGCCCGGCGTCAAGGGCATTTCGCTGTTCACAGTGCCGAAGTTTCGCGTCAACGACGACGGCAGCCTCGGCGCGCGCAACGACGTCGCACTCGCGGGCCTGATTCACAAGATGGGCTGGCGCGGCACGACCTCGACGATGCTGTCGTTCGGCGAGCATGGCGAATGCATCGGCGAGCTGGTCGGCGAGCCGCATCACGGGCTCGTGTATATGTTCCATATGATGAACGAGGCGCGCATCGGCGTCGGCCTCGGCGCCGTGATGCTCGGCTATCGCGGCTATCTAGCGTCGCTCGACTATGCGCGCGAGCGGCCGCAAGGACGTCATCCGACCAACAAGAATCCGCTCGATCCGCCATTGCCGCTGATAGAACACGCGGACGTGCGGCGCATGCTGCTTGCGCAAAAGGCCTATGTGGAAGGTGCGTATGCGCTATGCCTGTACGCGGCGCGTCTCGTCGACGAACAGAACACCGGCGAGAGCGACACCGCGCGCGCCGAAGCGGCACTGCTGCTCGACCTGCTGACGCCGGTCGTGAAGTCGTGGCCGTCGCAATGGTGTCTCGAAGCGAACAGCCTCGCGATCCAGATTCATGGCGGCTACGGCTATACGCGCGAGTATCCGGTCGAGCAGTTCTATCGCGACAATCGCCTGAACATGATTCACGAGGGCACGCACGGCATTCAGGCGATCGACCTGCTCGGCCGCAAGGTCACGATGAAACAGGGCGCCGCGCTAAAGCTCTTCGCGCGCGAGTTGCAACGCACGATCGACGCAGCGAGCGAGCATGCGCCGCTACACGCATACGCCGAAGCGCTCAACGACGCGTGGCACGCGCTGAGCGGCACGCTCGATGCTCTGCTGCCCGCGCTCGCGAGCGAAACCGACCGTGCGCTTGCGAACGCCAATGCATTCCTCGAAGCATTCGGCCATATCGTGCTGGCGTGGACGTGGCTCAGGCAGGCGCTCGTCGCGCATGCCGCGTTGCCGAAGGCCAACGACGCGGCGGATCAGGACTTCTATCGCGGCAAGCTGCATGCGTGCCGGTGGTTCTTCCGGTGGGAATTGCCGCGCGTGACGGCAATGCTGGCACCGCTGCGCGATCTCGACGACACGACGTTCAGCATGTCGCCGCGGTGGTTCTAAACGCCCTGCGCTAACACTAAACGCTGAACCCCAAACGCTCGACGCCGCTCGAAACCAAAACCGGAACGCGCCGCCGCTCAATGCGACAGTGCGATTTCGAGCTGCGTTACCACGTCGATCAGACGCGGCCTGACCTGTTCGAGCAGAAATTCTTTCGAGAGCTTGAAGGCCGGGCCGCCGACGTTGATCGCCATGGTCGGCAACTCGCCGCCCGGCTGGAACGCGCGCGCAATGCCATTGACGTCCTTCTGCCAGTCGCCGAACGAAGTCGTCACGCCGAGCGTGCGGTAATCGTCGAGCGCCTTCTCGATGCCGCGCCGCGTCTTCGGCCATGCGACGTGATCGAGTTCGCGCACCTGTTCCATGAAACTGAGGCGGTCGTGCTCGGGAATCGCCGCGAGCCACGCGCGCCCTATCGCCGAGGTCGCGACCGGAATGCGCGAACCGACTTCGAGCGTCAGCGTGAGCGCGACCGAGCCGCGGCAATTTTCGACGTAGATCATCGAGAGCCGGTCGCGCGTGCCGAGCGAAACGGTCGCACCGGACACGTCGGCGAGTTCCTGCATGATGGGCCGCGCGATCTTGCGCACGTCGAGACGCGCGAGCATCGCACTGCCGAGCGCGAGCGATGCCGTGCCGAGCCGGTACTTGCCGCTCTCCTTCAGATGGATCAGATAGCCGAGCAGCGTGAGCGTATGGGTCAGGCGCGAGACCGTCGACTTCGGCAGCCTGCAGCGCTGCGCCAGTTCCTGATTGCTGAGCGATCGGTCGCCGGAGCGGAAACACGCAAGCACTTCGAGCCCGCGCGCGAGTGCCGTGACGAAGTGCCGGTCGTCCTTGTGCGCTTCGTGCGCGGTACGCATCGCGAGTGTGGCCGGTGCCTTCGCCGATGCCGCATCGCCGATGCCGGGGTGGTCGGTGGGACGATCGTCCGGGTTGTGGTCGATTTTGCTCAAGAGGAACGAGGCTCCCGCGAAGCGGCTGCATGAGGCATGAACCGTGGGATGGATCGAAGGGCTGATCCGGGATGCGGAATTATAGTCCAGCAAGCAGGCCGGGCGGCACCAGGGTCCGGCCTACGGAGATGCGCGCGCGAACCGCGCTCGATAGGCGGCATGCCGCTTTTCAGCGGCATCGCTTTTCGGAATTCTCCGATTCATGCCGCGATCTTGCTCGTGAAGAATGGCCGCGCGAGGCGACGTTCGGGTTGGCCCGCTTCTCTCGCTGATGGAATCACGGCTCATGCCTCTCGGCGCGCTTCTTCGTTGCCACTTCCCGCCTATCGCGCTCGACCTATGACTCGCCCATTCACGCGTATTGCGCTGCTAATCGGGATCAGCGCCGGGCTTTACCTGAGCCTGTTCGACCCTACTCCGCATGGAAGCGAGTGCCGGATATCCGCGCCGCCCGATGGGGCGTATATGCGCCGAGCTTTGTCTGTTGCGATGGGTTCCGGCTCGTAGCGAAAGCCCGCAATATGTTGGCCGGCTCTTCGATGCGAAAAGCGGCAAGCTGCTGGCACAGCCCACCTTCAATACGTCAGTTCCCGATCTTTTCTGGTCGACGGGCGTGCGATATTCTCTCGCGCCTTATTCACCGCCCCGCACTCTGCCGCCATCCGTCGAATTTTCGCGGGGCGATGGCAGCGACGGGAATTCAAGCATTTCGCTACCGCCATCGATATGGGACCGGTTGCTCGCCGCGCGTCCGCGTCTGTAGCGATCCAATCCGGCTACCCAGACCGCTCGCTCGACGACACCGCACGCCCCCCAGCAGATCAGCACTGCTTCGCATTCGAAGGCAATTTCTTCGTGTTTCGTCGCTTGCGCTCGACCATTTGCCACATCATCAAACTTTACTTTTCCGTGCTCGCCGGGCACATCGGCGAAACCAGGATGCCCGGCGAGAACAAGACGAGCGCATCGAACGTTAAGGCAAGGCTGATATCTATGTCCAAGGTTTCCAGCAGCAACTCCACCCAAGTCTCCACTGTCGTTGATTTGCCAGCGGATGACCGTCCTTCCGCACACTCGACGAAGCAACCCTCCACGCGCACTCCGACCACGAATCAGGGTTCCCGCTTCGAGGGTCTGCAAAAACGTGCATCCGTCAAAGGCGCAGCGCCCCATGAAAGCACAGCGACCGGTGTCGCCGGCAGCACGTCGCCGGCCCGCACGAGGTGGCATAAGGGCTTTCAGGTAATACAGGCACGCAAGCAACGAACACAAGAGTTGTTGGAGATCCTTCGCGAAGGCGTCCCTGGCCTGCTTGAGCAGCACCAGGCGGCAAAAGCCGATTACCTCAAGCAGGCCGCGGCGCTGATGTCGAAAGGCGAGTATCCATTGCCGACGGCTTTCTCCGGGACCGTGACCCGCGATGCGGCGGGTCAGATGCGCTGTACCGACAAAGCCGTCGAAGCGATTTTGCGCTTCGTGCAGGCTAGGCACTCCGCACAATTCGATGAGCTGCGATTGCCTGCGGCCGGTTGCCGGCTGGACCTTCCGCTGGACGCCGCCATTTTTGCCAGGACAGCCGCATTCGAGCACGGTTGCAAGGTGCACGGGCTGACGATGGAAGACGGGAAGCAAGTCGACGCCGACATCAATCTGACGGCTTATGCGACCCGCCAGGCCATCAGGAAAGGCGTGCAGGGCTTCGGCGCCGACGCGCGCCTGAATCCGGCCACCTCAGAAGCGTCGGACGAGGCGGCCCGCTCCGGCGAGGCCATCGCGGCGTCGCACGACGGTGGAGAATCCCCGGGAGATCTGCCGCTTGCTACCCTGGACGGGAATCGGGCGTCGGCTGACACCGCACCGGCAGAGGGCCCCCATCCATTCAAGTTCCTGCAGGACATCCGTTACGAGGTCGAATCCGATCACGCGCCCTTGAAGAAACTGGTCGAACACTGCCTGAACGAAGCGGACCCGGCGACGCTCGAATTGCGTGGGCGCCTCGGGGCTCAATCGATCAACTCGGTCATCAACCAGAAGGCGTTCACCAAGGAAATCGGCATCGCCATGTTTGCCAGCCTGGCGATGAGCGGCGGCCTTACCTATGCGCTCGACGCCGTGGCGTGGAAGGCACTGGTGGCCGTTGCGGCCCGCGCGTACGGAGAAACGCATCCGGTCACGCAATTCGTCGACGTGTTGACGAACTCGGTCACGCCGCTGGTCACGGAGACGGTCGACTCGCTCATCGTCAAACGACTGCTCGGCACGTTTCAGGGCGAACCGCTCCTGCCGGAGTCCGTCGAGAAATTGCTCGACGACCTCAAGGATTCGGCGGGCGCGGGAAGCATTGCGGCGGTGGGGTCCATTCCGAACAACGCGGCCGCGCTGAACAGTTCGATCGCCATGTTGCCCGTTCAGGCGTTGACGAACCAGGTGGCGGCATCCACCTCCGGTGCCATGGTGCCGCTCGAAATTGCCAACGCACACGATGAGATGGCGGCCGGCGTGACGCAAAAGATGAACGAGGGCTTTTTCCCCGCCCCGGCAGCGAACCATACCGAGGCGGCGAGCACGCCGGAAGCGAAGGCCGCGCTACGGACACACATCCGGGCCGAGACGAAGTCCGCGCTGGAAGCGGCACCCGGCTGGGGGATGGCGGTGAACTCGATGGGCATCGGCTCCGTGCTGAGTTTCGCGGCCGGCTTCCTGCCGGTCGACATTCCGGCCCGTCTGGGACTGGTCAGCGATTCCGTGCAGAAAATCGCCTCGATCATGCTCAATACGCCGACGGAGATCCTGAGTCTCGGTACCAACATATTGACTGCCAATCATCTGGGAATGGGGAAATGGATGACGACCGATACCGAGAAAAACCGCCAGATGATTAGCCTGATCGTCGACAAGGCAATCCAGCGCATCAAAAGCGATGACCCTGGCCGCAGCATCGAAATTACCGAAGACGAATTGCGGGCGATCGAGCATCCCAGACTGGCGCTTACCCAGCCCGCCGGGAGAAAGATTGTCGACGCGATCAATAACACCACCGACTTTCTGGCCAAGGGATGGGCGAGCATGCTGGGGCAGCCGAAACCGGTCAAGCAGAGCGAAACGGTCAGCCTGGACAATGTGCGAATGGATGCATGACGTTGCTTTCGCAACGCCCGTTGCCGCCACCCGTCGAATTTTCGCGAGACGATGGCAGCAACGGGAATTCAGGTATTTCGCTGGCGTCGTCGAGATGGCGCCAGCGGCTCGCCGCACAGCCGCCTCTATGGCTTCCCGATCCGTTGCCCAGACCGCTCAGCGCCGCACAAGCCCCACCACATAGCGGCACGTCTCGTCGCCGGCATTGAAGAACTCGCACTCCACCGGCGCGCCCAGTTGCAGGCAATCGCCCGCTTCGAGCCGGTATGTCTGCGAACCCTCGCGAAACGTCAGCACGCCTTGCGTCACCCAGATCTGCTGATGCTGGAACACGAACGCATCCGATGGATAAGGCACGCGCACGCCTGCCGGCAATTCGATCTCGAGCAATTCGAGCACGCCGCCGGTGGGCGGCGAAACGCGCCGCCGCGTATAGCCGGTTTCGGGGTCTTGCCAGAGCGCCTGATCGGCATGGCGCACGAGCCGCTCGCCGGTCTGCTCGGCGAGTGCGAGCAAGGTCGACAGGGTCAAACCAAACGCGCCCGACAGCCGCCCGAGCACGGTCGCCGTGGGGCTCGCCTCGCCGCGCTCGATCTTGCTGATCATCGCCTTCGACACGCCCGAGCGCTCCGCCAGTTCGCTAAGCGACCAGTTGCGCGCCTCGCGCTCGGTCTTTACGCGCGCGGAAATCGCCTGGGTCAGATCGATGGCGGAAGATTCGGACATGGCAGGGTCGTCGCGGCAAAGTGAGTTCCGCAAAATTATATCGATGCGTAGGCGCGACCGGCAGGCGCTGACAGCCATCCTACCTGAGCGCACCACGAGAAGCCGGCCAGCGGGCGGCCCGCTGACTCGACCGGGCAGGCACGGCGTCGGGCGAGCCACACTCTCGGCACGACACCACGCCCCTCTCGATGCGATATCGACATCGCGCGGCAAGCCTGCAACATCGCCGCGCGGAATGTCTTGCATAGTATTTTTTCGTCCACTATATTCAACGAACGGATACCGTTAAACACGATTCGAAGCCCTGCGCCGATCCGGCACAGCCCCGCGGAACCATCGACGCGTCGAACCCCGCTCGAACCGTTGCCCGCCTTCGTCCACCTCTGCCAGCCGGAACACGCCATGCTGAAGGAAATCGTTCTCAACGCGTTTGACATGAACTGCGTCGGCCACATCCAGCAAGGGCTGTGGACCCATCCGCGCGATCAGTCCGCGCGCTATACGGACCTGCAATACTGGACCGACTACGCGCGCAAGCTCGAAGCGGGCCTGTTCGACGGCATCTTTTTCGCGGACGTGGCGGGCGTCTACGACGTCTACGGCGGCAATCCCGACGCGGCGATCCGCGGCGCGGTGCAGGTGCCCGTCAACGATCCGACGCTGCTGATTCCGGCCATGGCCGCCGTCACGCGGCATCTGTCGTTCGGCGTCACGTCGAATCTGTCGGTCGAGCAGCCCTATCTGTTCGCGCGCCGCATGTCGACGCTCGATCATCTGACGCGCGGCCGGGTCGGCTGGAACATCGTGACCGGCTATCTCGACAGCGCCTCGCGCGCGATCGGCCTGACCGGCCAGATGGCGCACGACGACCGCTACGATCTCGCCGACGAATACATGGAGCTCGTCTACAAGCTCTGGGAGTGCAGTTGGGAAGACGACGCCGTGCTGCGCGACAAGGCGCGCGGCGTCTATGCGAACGCCTCGAAGGTCCACGTGATCCATCACCACGGCAAGCAGTATCGCGTCGATGCGATGCATCTCGCCGAGCCGTCGCCGCAACGCACGCCGGTGCTGTATCAGGCGGGCTCGTCGGCGCGCGGCAAGCAGTTCGCGGCGGCGCACGCGGAATGCGTGTTCGTCAACGGCCAGGCGAAGCCGGCGGTCAAGGCGATCGTCGACGACATTCGCGCGCACGCGGTCGCGGGCGGCCGCCGCGCCGACGACATCAAGGTGCTGCTCGGCCAGACCGTGATCGCGGGCCGCACCGATCGCGAGGCCGAGGACAAATACGCGGAGTACCGGCGCTACGTGAGTTCCGAGGCCGCGCTCGCGCATGCGGCCGCATCGCTCGGCATCGACTTCGCGCGCTACGACCTCGACGAGCCGATCGAAACGGGCAAGAGCCAGGCGATCGTCTCGAACGTCGAGGCGATGACGCGCGCGGCCGGCCCGCAATGGACCAAGCGCAAACTGCTCGAACAGATGGTGCTCGGCAGCCGCCAGCCGCCGCTCGTCGGCTCGGCGGAGAAGATCGCCAGCGAGCTGATTGCATGGACCGAGGAAACCGGCGTGGACGGTTTCAACCTGTCGCGCACCGTCGTGCCCGAATGCTTCGACGATTTCATCGACCTGGTCGTGCCGCTGTTGCAGGAGCGCGGCGCCTACAAGCGCGCGTATCGCGACGGCACGTTGCGCGACAAGCTGTTCGGGCATGCGCGTCTGCCGGAGCGCCATACGGCGGCGCGGTTTCGTTCGCCGGCATGCGCGGCGGCGCCGGCATGACGATGCGCGAAGCTGACACCGGGATGCGGGCGGGTCCGCGAAGTTTGTGGTTTGTGGCGACGGAGTTGGCATCGGTGCCAGTGTCGCGCAAGCCGAACGCATGAGGCGCGCGACTCGCAGCACGCCTACCGTCGGCATGAACCGCACCACCCGCACCGCCAGCGGCACATCCCGTGCAGCTACAGAATTTTCAGAAGAGGCACCCATGCTTGACAAGAGCACGTTCCGCGACGCCATGGCCGGTCTTGGCGCGGCCGTCAACATCATCACGAGCGACGGCGCGGCCGGCCTCGCGGGCTGCACCGCCTCGGCCGTCTGCGGCGTGACCGACGAGCCGCCTACCCTGCTCGTCTGCATCAACCGCGGCAGCCGCAACAATGCGGCGTTCCGCGAGAACGGCAGGCTCTGCGTGAACGTGCTGAGCGCGGAACACCAGGCGCTCGCGGCGCACTTCGCGACGAGCGCGCTCGCCATCGGGGAACGCTTCGCCGCCGCGCAATGGGAACACCTCGCGACCGGCGCGCCGGTGTTGCGGGACGCGCTCGCGTCGCTCGACTGCGAGATCGAATCGATCACCGAAGTCGGCACGCACACGGTGTTCTTCTGCGCGGTGAAGGCCGCGCGCACGCGGGCCGACGGCGATGCGCTGATCTACTACGGCCGCCGTTATCATCGCGTGGGCGAGCGGTCGGTGCATGCATCGCATGCGACGGCCGCGAGTGCTTGTGCCGCGAGACCGGCACGCTGATTTATTTTTCGCGGGGCGAAGCAAGCCCATTGTGACTGGATGCTCGCGGTTGCGATCGACATGCCAAGCCATTCGTTCGTTGCGGGTTCGTCGCGGGTTCATTGCAGAGCCTGCGCGCAGGATATTCCGGACGACTTGATTTCTGGCCGGATAAGCACAGCGACTCCTGCCGGTGTTGCATCAAGCACCCAACATCCAGCATTAATGCATCAAGCCCGCACCACACCGCTCACCGGCCGCGCCGCAACCGTGCGCCCGAACAGCGCGGCCGCGGTGCGCTGCGCATCGAGCCCAAGACTCTCGCTCGCCGCGCCGGCAATCAACGCATCGAGCGACGCGGTCGGCTTCAGATCGCGCGCCTCGTACAACTGATGCGGCGCGAGCCCCGGCCAGTCCGCGATCACGCGGCCGCCTTCCACCGAACCGCCCAGCAGCATCGCGACCGAGCCCGTGCCGTGATCGGTGCCGCCGGTGCCGTTCGCGGCGGCGGTCCGGCCGAATTCGGTCGCGACCAGCACCGTGGTCTTGCTCCACGCCGGCCCCATACCGTCGCGCAACGCGGCAAGCATCGTATCGAGCGCTTTCAGCTGATTCGCGAGGCGCGCGTTCTGCGCGCTATGCGTGTCCCAGCCGCCGGTTTCGATCATCGCGATGCGCGGACCGTCATCGCGCGACAGAAAACTCGCCGCGAGCTTGCCAAGGCTCGCCGGGTCCTGACGCGCGCCCACGTCGCCGGCAAGACCGCGCGCGGCCATCGCCGACTCCCAGAGTGGGCGCAACTGCGCATCCTGCTCGTAAAGCTGCGAGACGCGCATGAGCAGATCGTCGGGCGCCTGCGGCAGCGCCGACGGCGCATAGGACGTGACCGCCGCCGCGCCGCGCAATGCCATCGGCACGGTCGGCGCAAACGCGATCGCAGTCTCGCGCGTCGCCGGCAATTGCGCGGCGAGCCGGTTGAGCCAGCCGTCCTTCACCTGATACGGCGACGTGCCGCCGGTTTCGAGCACGTTCTGTCCGTCGAAATGCGAGCGGTCGCGATACGGCGAGGCCACCGCGTGCACGAACAGCGCCTCGCGGTCCGCGTACATTTTCGCCACCTGCGCGAGCGCCGGATGCAGCGCGAAGGTGCCGTCCAGACGCGGCGCATTCGACGTGTCGATCGCGAGCGCGCCGCGCAACGTCGCGTAGGCAGGCTCGGCGTACGGCACGACGATGTTCAGGCCGTCGGCCGCGCCGCGCTGGATCACGAACACGAAACGGCGCTCGGTCGCGACGTGCGCGAACGCGATATGCGGCGAGACGAGCATCGCGCCGGCACCGGCAGCGGCGACACCGAGAAACTGGCGGCGTGACAGCATGGCATTCATCTCCGTTGGAAATCGGGCGACACGAGCAACAGCGCGATCGCCGTCGATGCGCTTTCGGCGCGCGATACGGCCGTGGCCGTCGGCTCGCTGAGCGTGCCGGCCAGCAGCGTCTGTCCGAGCGCGCGCGCATCGAGCCGGTCGCCCACGCGCGCCGCGAAACGTTGCGCGACTTCGACGCGGCGCACGAGCGCATCGGGCGCGGCCCAGCTTGCGGCGATATCGTCGTAGCCCGCGGGTGAACCGGGGCGCCACACGGGTTGGCCGAGCTGGGTGAAAATCGGCGCGCTCTGCTGATTGCCGAGGTTCTGCCAGCCGAGTCCGCGCATCGACGAAATGGCCCACTCCCACGGCGTCTTGAACTTCACCGCCTGCGGCGCCCAGGCCTCGGGCATCGCGATCAGCGCGTGATAGACGCTTGGCAGATCGCCGCCGCTGCGCTCGAACGCGTCGGCAAGACGCTCGCTGACGCCGGGCGGCGGATTGTCGGCGACGAAATGGCGGGCGAGCTTCATGCCGATATGCTTTGCGGTGGCCGGCGAATTCGCGAGGTCGTGCAGGATCGCGAGTGCCTGCTGCTCGCCTGGCTCGTCGTAGCGGCGGCCCATGATCGTGCGCGTGCCGGGCTCGTGCAGCGCCGGACGAAACACGAAGCTGCCGGGTTCGGCGATCTGCGCGAGCACGCGGCGGCCCGCATCGATATTGCCCGCGATATTCGCGCCCGCTTTGGGCGGATTGCCGGCGAGGCTCCAGCCGGTCAGCGCGCGGGCGAACTCGGTCACGTCGTCCTGGCTGTAGCCGCTGCGCACGCCGAGCGTATGCAGTTCCATGACCTCGCGCGCGAGATTCTCGTTGAGTCCGCGCCGGTTTTCCGGGTTGCGTTGCGCGGCGCGCAGCGCGGCCGTGCTGTCCGGTCCGACCGAGCGGGTCTGGTCGAGAAACAGTTGCATCGCCGGATGACGCTCGACGGCTACCAGCATGTCCTCGAAACGGCCGAGCACATGCGGGCGGATCGCTTCCGCCTCGAACGAACCGGCCAGCACGGCGACACCGGGCTTCTCCGTCGATACCGCAAAATGGTTCGCCCAGAAATGCACGAGCCGTTCGACGAAGGGCGTCGGCGTGGTCAATGCGCTCGCCACGCGCGCATTCACGGATGAGCGGTACAGGTCGAGTATTTCGACGCGCAGTGCCTTGCGTTCGGCTTCTTTCGCGGTCTGGGCACGGGTGGTTTGGGCTGCGCTCTGGCTGGCGGCTGGGGCCATGGCCTGATTCGTGGCCTGGTTCGTTGGCGCGCGATAGCCTGCGTTGCTGCCGCCGGCATTGGCCGCACGCCTGTTCGCGTTATCGATTGCCTCAGTGGCCGCGCGGTTGTCCGCGAAATTGCCGGCATGACCGGCGACAGGAGGCCCCTCGCCCGCGTCGCGCTTTGCCGGCTGATTGATCCGCATGCGCAATTGCACGAGTTCCGCCGACAGCGCCAACGAATCGGGCTGGCTCGCCCACGCAGTAGGTCTCGGCTGATACTGCTCGAACTGGGCGAGCAGCCAGCCTTTCGGATCGGCGGGCGGCGTGTCGTCGGCACGCGCGCCGAGACCGAAGCGGTTCAGCGCGAGCGCCGCGGCATTGCGGTTCGGTGAGTTGGCCATGCGATCCTCGTCGGCATTGGATGGCTTTGCATGTCCGTTAAACGCTCGAAGCGCCGCAATCCGTCGCGGCCATCCGCGTTTTTTAGTCGTCCGATGCAGCGTCGGCAGGCGCGGGATTGGCCGGCACACTCGCCGGCGAGTTCGCCTGATGCTGCGCATTCGCCTGCTGTTTCGCGTTCGGCGCAGGCTGCGCTCCGCGCCACTCGCCACGCCACCTGAGGCTGTCGGCGAACTCGATCCGCTCCGTGGGCGACAGCGTCTCCGCGAAATCCGCGACGCTCGCTTCCACCATCGCGCGCAGTTTGCTGTCGGCCGCGCGCGTACGCGCGAGCGCGGCATCGAGCGCCGCGCGATCGAACTGCGGCTCGGCCAGCAGACGCAGCACCTCGCGACGCCCCTCGCGGCCCTCGCGCGCATAAGGCCGCCCTTCGCGGCGCGCGTTTTGCAGTCCTTCGATAAAGGCCCGCTGCTGCGCTGCCGACAGCGGCTCGGCGGCAAAACGCAGCGCCGCGCGCTGCTGCGCGGCCGCCGGCCGCTTGACGCCGTGCGTCGCGAACCATTGATACGCGCCGCCCGCAATTGCGCCGAGCAGAAACACGTTGAGTACGAACGAGCCCAGCAAGGTAAACTTCCACGACCGCCCGTTCATTCGCCGCTCCAATCGGCGGACGTGCCGCCGAAGCTCGAAGTCAGATAAGAGGATTCGTGCACGGCCGGCGCGTTTTCGGTCAGCACGAAGAACGACATTGCCAATGCGCCGGCCACGCCGCCGAGCAGCCCGACTCCGGCGACCGCCGCGCCGGACCACCACCAGCGCCCGCGCGCGAACAGCCGGCGCACGGGCGTGCGCTCGACGATGCGCCTCTGTAGCTCAAGGCTCGGCGGCTCGACCTTGTCGGCGGCAAGCCACGCGTCGATGCCGGCCGCCTGCGCGAGC
>NZ_VWWM01000086.1:0-24807 GCF_011752945.1 Paraburkholderia sp. Cy-641 | reverse complement strand
AACGAGGCGACGAGCGCCGTGTACGGCATGCCGAAGGCGGCCGCCGCGCTCGACGCCGCCGCCGCGATCCTGCCGTTGCCGCGCATCGCCGACGCGCTCGTGGCCGCCATCGGCGAGCGCGAGGCCCGGGAGAGCTGCGGACCGGCATGGGCCGCGACGGCGCGACCGGCCTGAAGGCGATGCGAACCAAGGGTCATTACACGATCGCGCAGAACGAGGCGACGAGCGCCGTGTACGGCATGCCGAAGGCGGCCGCCGCGCTCGACGCCGCCGCCGCGATCCTGCCGTTGCCGCGCATCGCCGACGCGCTCGTGGCCGCCATCGGCGAGCGCGAGGCCCCCTTTGCACATTGACGTGGATTTCCCGATATTCATTCTGGCTGAACGACATGGACACGCCTAAACCGCCCCAGAACGCCGCTGCGCAGCATGCCGCAGACGAAGCGAACACACCGGCACAGGCACCGGCACACGCGCTCGACGTGGAAGATGCGCCCAGCCTCGCCATCGACGACGCGCTCGCGCGCATCCTCGCCAACCCGCCCGCGGCCGAGTGCCCGATCATGGTGCTGCTCGTCGACGACCAGGCGATCATCGCCGAGGCGGTGCGCCTCGCGCTCGCCGGCGAGCCCGGCGTCGACTTTCACTACTGCGCGTCGCCGGAAGAGGCGGTGCAGTGCGCCGAGACCACCCGCGCCACGGTGATCCTGCAGGATCTCGTGATGCCGGGCACGGACGGTCTCACGCTGGTGCGGCAGTACCGGCAGAATCCGGCCACGCGCGACATGCCGATCATCGTGCTGTCGACCAAGGAGGAGCCGCTCGTGAAAAGCGCGGCGTTCGCGGCCGGCGCCAACGATTACCTCGTGAAACTGCCGGATCGCATCGAGCTGATCGCGCGTATCCGCTATCACTCGCGCTCGTATCTGAACCTGCTGCAACGCGACGAGGCGTATCGCGCGCTGCGGCAGTCGCAGCAGCAGTTGCTCGCGACCAATCTGGAACTGCAGCGGCTCACGCATTCGGACGGCCTGACGGGGCTGTCGAACCGGCGCTATCTCGATCAGTACCTCACCGCCGAATGGCGCCGCGGCGCGCGCGACAAAACCGGCCTCGGCTTCCTGATGATCGACGTCGACAACTTCAAGGCCTACAACGACACCTACGGGCACGTCGCCGGCGACGAAGTGCTCAAGAGCGTCGCGCATACGATCGAATCGTGCCTCGGCCGCGCGTCCGATCTCGCGGCGCGCTTCGGCGGCGAAGAGTTCGCGGTGGTGGTGCCGGGCACGTCCGCCGGCGGCTTGCGGCTGCTCGCGGAAAAAATCCGCATCGCGATCGAAGACCTCGCGATTACCCATGCGGGCTCCGCGGCGGGCGTCGTGACGATCAGCATCGGCGTGGCGAGCCTCGTGCCGTCGATCGTGCAACCGGTGACGACGCTGATCGAAGCCGCCGACGTCGGCCTGTATCGCGCCAAACGCGACGGCAAGAACCAGGTGGCGACGAGCGGTTGAGCCGGCTTCTCGCCGTCAAGGCGATAGCGTAACAATCGCGGCGGACAATCGGGGGGGAGAACGGGCAAGACCGCGTAAGGAACGCGGCGCCGAAAGCGACGCCCAAAACGGCGCAAAAAAACGCGGCGGCCCCGTTACTATCGACCGGTCACCCCACCCAGTCCAACGAGGAAAGGAAACGCGATGAGCTACGACGACAGCAACCCGTTCGCGAAAATTCTGCGCGGCGAATTACCCTGCATCAAGGTGGCCGAAAGCGACCGTGCTCTGGCCTTTATGGACCTGATGCCGCAGGCCGACGGTCATCTGCTCGTCGTGCCGAAGGAAGCGGTCGCGGAAATTTTCGATCTGTCGGACGCCTCGCTGGTCGCGTCGATGCGCATGGCGCAGAAGCTCGCGATTGCCGTGCGCGCGGCCTTGCGCCCGGACGGCGTGTTCATCGGCCAGTTCAATGGCGCGGCGGCCGGACAAACCGTGCCGCACGTGCATTTCCACGTGATTCCGCGCTGGGAAGGCCATCCGCTGAAAATGCATGCGCGCGAACCCGCCGACGCGGACACGCTCGAAGCGCTGGCCAAACGGATTCGCGCGCATTGGCGCGCCGATTGAGGCCGGGCGTGCCCGGCCGGTTAGCCGCCGACGCCATTTGCCGCCCAGACCTGAAGTTGCCACTTAAGTCACATGGGCCATGCAGGTCATGCGCCGTAACATCTGTAAAAGCCGTTGAAACCACCAATAGGCGCGGCGCCGCTAGACTGTCTACTGCCTTGTAACTCAAGGCATTGAGTGTGGATCTCTTTTTTAGCCTGCCTGAGCGGCAGGCTTTTTTTCGGGCGCGCCGGGCAATAGCATGCCCCGGACTTCACGTCCGCTTCATGGTCGATCCACCGCCCAACCTCACAGCCGATGATCGCGCGAACGGCGCAGCGGATGGCGCCAGTCGATGCGCCTCGGCCGCGCATGCAACGGTCGCCCTTCGTGCAGATGACGGTGTTCCTGCCACAGTTCGTCTGAGAAAAGAAACGCGACGATCAGCAGCGGAACCACCAGAAAGATTCCCAATATCAGGTGCTCGCTCACGATAGCCTCCATCACAGGAGCATGATTTCATTGTAGAGCACCGCTTATGCCCGTCAGGCGTCTCGCCGAGCATAAACGCTCGATGCTGGCGGCCGCTGGCGAAACACCGCGCTGCCCTCGCCTGTCGGCGCGGCTTTGCGCCTGGCGCATGCTTTGCCGCACGCGGGGCAACGACGCCTTGCATGCGCCCGGCGCCCGCCGCGAACTCGCCCTCGTTACACGTAGACTAACCGGCATCGACGTGAAAAAAAGACCGCGTTACATGCGCTGCATGCAACGCCGGGATCCGAACCGCTGGCTCTCAAGGGGAATGCCATGACCATCGAACGTAGCCGCGAACTGAGCCTGCGCCCGCTCGAACGTACCGATCTGCGCTTCGTCCACGACGTGAACAACGACGCCAAGATCATGCGGTACTGGT
This sequence comes from Paraburkholderia sp. Cy-641, assembly GCF_011752945.1. Lineage (NCBI taxonomy): Bacteria > Pseudomonadati > Pseudomonadota > Betaproteobacteria > Burkholderiales > Burkholderiaceae > Paraburkholderia > Paraburkholderia sp. Cy-641. Next base: position 21,790 of record NZ_VWWM01000086.1, on the reverse strand, counting down.
TCGAAGAGCCTTATGAAACCTTCTCCGAACTGAGCCAGCTCTACGACGAGCACGTGCACGATCTGCGCGAGCGGCGCTTCGTCGCGATCGACAACAAGGGTGCGACGGTCGGGCTCGTCGAGCTGATCGAGCTGGACTACATCCATCGGCGCGGCGAATTTCAGATCATCATCGCGCCGCATGCGCAGGGTCGCGGCTACGCGAGCGTCGCGACCCGCCTCGCGATCGACTATGCGTTTTCGGTTCTGAACATGCGCAAGCTCTACCTGATCGTCGATAAATCGAATGCGGCGGCGATTCACGTTTACGAGAAATGCGGCTTCAGGCACGAGGCCGAATTGATCGAGGAATTTTTCAGCAACGGCCAGTATCACAATGCGCTGCGCATGTGCCTGTTTCAGGCGGATTTCTTCAAATCCGACACGCGTTCGGAGTGATTTAGCGAGTGCGGCCAGGCGAGCCGTTGCGCACCTGGCATCGTTTATCTTCTGCACATACACCGTTATTTCGCATGACTGGCTTTGCCCGCCCGATGACTTTGTGTGCGTCGCACAAAATCCGCGCATTCATTTTATTAAATCGCTTAATTGATGCTGCGCGTTTACGCGAATACGCCGTGCAATGCATTACCTGTTAAAGGCGTGCGCGCCGTCGATCTTTTAGTTATCCGTTTCATTCCGGCTCGTTCAGGCACCTGCTCAAGGATTAATCAGATGCGGCATGAGGTGCGACAATCCGCCACTGTTGCGACCGCACACAAAATGTGCTTGTCCTTCTTTCCCGTTCTCCTAAAGTGCAAGTTGCGGGTCCGCCGTTAAAGTTAAATACATAGCTAACCTGAGCATTCTGACCTGCACCGGAGGAAAAAAATGAAAACTCGAATCGCCGTTGTTTTCGCCATGGCGGGTTTGGCTGCCGCAAGCGTTCAGGCGCAAGACGTCATGATCAAGCCGCAGCAAACGATTCAGTTCAAGGCCAATGCGTATGGCTGCGTGTCGAAGGATAAGCTCGATGCCGCCGACCAGCATGCGCAAGCCGGCGAACAGCAGCAGATGCAGGAATTCTTCTCCGGATTTCAATGCGTATCGACGCCGCAGGATTCCAGTTTCCGGGTCGTGCGCGTGGTCGGCCACGACGTCGAGTTCGTGAATTCCAGCAATAGCGACACCGAAGGACTCTGGGCAAACGACCGGTTTATCAGGCAATAGTCAAAACCCCTGCAATAGGGAGTACCGTTTTTCCGGCAAAAGCCGGAATGCGGATTGACGTGTGCAACTGCCGGTTTTGAAAGCAGGCAGCATGAACACGTGAGCCAAGAAGCGGCCCGGCATCGTGATGCCCGGCCGTTTTTTTATTGCCCTTTGTTTTATTGCCCTTTGCCTACCGAGGATGCAATACGGCGATGCAATAAAAAAAGCCGATGCGGATGATCGATCCGCATCGGCAGTACGCCTTCTCGCAAGCGCAGGGAAAACCGGCAAAGAGCGGGGCAAGCGGGCGTCAGTGCACGCGCTTGCTGCGGCGGAACTGGTCGAACAGCACCGCGAGCAGCAGAATGCCGCCGCGAATCAGGTACTGGTAAAACGTCGGCACGTTCAGCAAGCTCATCGCGTCCTGCACCGAGCCCATGATCAGCACGCCGACCAGCACGCCCGAAATCGTCGCGACACCGCCTGTCAGCGACACGCCGCCGAGCACGCAGGCCGAAATCACGCCGAGCTCGAGCCCGACCGACGTCTTCGGATCGCCGAGGCTCATGCGCGACGCGAGCATCACGCCCGCGAAGCCGGTCACGAGACCTTGCAGCACGAACACGGTGATCTTGATGCGCGTGACCGGCAGCCCCGCGAGCACGGCCGCTTCGCTATTGCCGCCGACGGCCAGCACGTTCTTGCCGAACACGGTTTTCTTCAACAGAAAGCCGAACAGCACGAAGCCGACGATGTTGCTCCAGATCGGATACGAGATGCCGAGGAACGAACCGCCGCCGAGATCGAAGAAGCGCTCTTCGGAAATCATCACCGCGTCGCCGTTCGACGTGATGTAGGCGAGGCCGCGCACGACTTCCATCATCGCGAGCGTGACGATCAGCGAGTTGATCTTGTAGCGCGCGACGAGCGTGCCGTTCACGAGCCCGACCGCGCCGCCCGCGAGCACGCCGGCCACGATGCCGATGAACACGCTATGCGTCGCGGTAATCAGCACGGACGCCACCACGCCCGAAAACGCGACGATCGACGCGACCGACAGATCCACCTCGCCGAGCGCGAGCACGAACATCATCGTGACGGAGATCGAGCCGATCAGCGTGACCGAGAGCAGCAGGCCCTGGATGTTGCGCGTGCTCAGAAAGTCGGGAACCGTGAACGACAGCACCGCGAACAGGATGATGAACACCATCACGATGCCGGATTTGTTGATGAGGTCCCAGGTGCGCGCGGCGCGCGCGGTGAGACCCGTGGCGGCGACGGCGGGGGTCGAGGAATCGGTTGAAGGTGTATTCATGGTGTCTGTTCCGTTTTAATGCCGTTTTTCATGCGGTTTTTCGTGCCGTTTTGGCTGCGGTAGTGCGCTTGCAACGGCGCGTTCCGGTTGCGTTCACCGAGTTGGCGAGCGAGCGGGCAAGCAGGGCGTGAAGCAAAGTGAGCCCAGCGCGATCGGCCCGCCGCTCAGCGCGGCAACGCGAGCTTGATCAGCGCATCGGGCGTGGCCTGCGCCTTCGGCAAATCGCCGACGATGCGTCCTTCCTTCATCACGATCACGCGATCGGTCACGCCGATCACTTCGGCAAGATCACTCGACACGACGATGACCGTGCGGCCCGCTTCGGCAAGCCCGTACAGCAGCCCGTAAATCTCGCTACGCGCGCCGACGTCGATGCCGCGCGTGGGCTCGTCCATCAGGAACACGTCGATCTCTTCCGCGAGCCAGCGCGACAGGATCACCTTCTGCTGATTGCCGCCCGACAGCGTGCCGATCGGCGTGTCGCCGTTGCGCGTCTTGATCGCGAGCTTGCCGATGAACTCGCGCGTGGTCTGCGCTTCCTTGCGGCCGTTGAGCACGTGAAAACGGCTGAAGTGGCGGCGGCAACTGATGTTGAGGTTGTCCGATACCGACGCGATCGAGACGATGCCTTCCTGCTTGCGATCCTCGGGACACAGCGCAACACCGGCGCGCACCGCGTCGCGCGGCGTCGCGAACTGCACGCGCCGGCCCTTCAGCGCAATCTCGCCGGCGCTCGGTTTCACCGCGCCGTAGATCAGCTTCATCAACTCGGAGCGGCCCGCGCCGACGAGCCCGAAGAAGCCGACGATCTCGCCCTTGCGCGCAGCGAACGAAGCCGGCTCGCGCAGCCCCGGTCCTAGCAGCGCCTTCACGTCGAGTTGCACGTCGCCGAGGTTGCGCGTGCGATAGCCATACACGTCGGTAATCGAGCGGCCGACCATGCAGCTGATCAGCCGGTCGCGATCGAGCTCCGCGCCGGCCTCGAACGTGTCGATGCGGCGGCCGTCGCGAAACACGGTGACGCGATCGCACAGTTCGTACACCTCGTCCATCCGGTGCGTGACGTAGATGATCGCGCGGCCCTCGGCCTTCAGCGCGCGGATGATGCGGAACAGCTGCGTCGTTTCGCGCGACGACAACGAACTGGTCGGCTCGTCGAAGGCGATCACGCGCGCGTCGCGCATCAGCGCCTTGCCGATCTCGATCATCTGCCGCTGGCCGATCGACAGATGCTTGACCTGTTGCGACGGGTCGATCTTTTCGCCGAGCCGTTCGAGCTCGCGCATCGCGCGCGCAACGAGCGCCTTTTCGTCGAGGACACCGAAGCGATTCGGCAGCGCGCCGAGCATCAGGTTTTCGGCGACGGTCAGCTCCGGCACCAGATGCAGTTCCTGATAGATGATCGCGATGCCCGCCGCGATCGCTGCTTTGGTCGTCGCAAACTGCTGCTCGACGCCGTCGAGCGACAGCGTGCCCGCGACCGGATGATTGACGCCGGACAGCACCTTCAGCAGCGTCGATTTGCCCGCGCCGTTTTCGCCCATCAGGCCATGCACTTCGCCGCGCCGTACTTCGAGCGAGACCTGGTCGAGCGCGAGCACGCCCGGAAAGCGCACGGTGATGCCGTCGAGTTGCAGATAAGGGTCGCCGGAAGCGGGCGAGGGCGCGAGCGCCGCCGCGCCGTCGTGGGACCCGGTGGAGAAGGACGTCATCGAGAAACCTCAAACAGGTGGAACCTGCGCGGGCCACCTCGCGCTCGTGCGGCTAAACACATGAACGCATGAACATACGAGCGCGATGCGGCCCGCCACGGCGGCGAGAAACCTCGCTTAAATGCCGGTGAAATACTGCGAGCCCAATGCCGCGGGTTAAATGCCGCGCCTCAAATACCGCGTCAAATACCAAGCTCCTTGCGCACGTCCAGCCAGTTGTCGCGCACCATCAGCTTGCCGGTGGTCTGCGTGTCGGCGGGCGGCTGCTTGCCGTCCTTGATCCACTCGACGAGGTTCTCGGTGCTCTCCTTGCCGTGGTTCGTCGAACTCACGGCGATCGTGCCGTAGAAGCCGGTCGGCTCCTTCTTCTGGAACTCGGCGAATGCTTCGCCCGCACCGTTGATGCCGACGCCGATCACGTCCGCGGCCGGAATATGCAGCTGCTCGGTCGCGCGCACGCCGCCGAGCACGCTTTCCTCGTTGAGCGCGAAGATCACCCACTTCTTGATGTTCGGATGCTGTGCGAGCACCGGCGATACCGCGTTGAAGCCGCCTTCGTCGTCGGTCGTTTTCTGCGGCGCGTCGAAAATGTTTTCCTTCCTGAAGCCGCCCGCGAGCAGCGACTGCGTCGCGCCGTCGGTGCGCAGTTTCGCGGTCGGCAGTTCGTAGTCGGTGATGCGCAGCGCGCCGACTTCCTCGGGCTTCCAGCCGCGGCGCTTCATTTCGTCGCTGATCGCCTGGCCCACCTGATTGCCGATCTTGAACGCGGACATGCCGAGGTGCGGCACGTTCGCGAGCGGCTTGCCGGTCGAGTCGACCAGTTGATCGTCGACGGTCACGAACTTCATGTTGTAGCGCTTCGCGCGCGCCTGGATCGCCGGTCCGAGACGCACGTCGGGCGCGCAGATCACGAAGCCCTTGGCGCCCTGCGCGCCGAGGTTGTCGATCGCGGCCAGCACTTTTTCGCCGTCCGGCGTGCCGATGTTGACGACCGAGAAGCCGTCCTTCTGACCGAGCGCGGTCGCGGCCTTCTGTTCGTTGATGAACCACGCCTGTTCCGGCATCTTCACGAGGAAGCCGACCTTGAGCGGCTCATCGGCGCGTGCGGACAGTTGCGCGGCAAACGGCGCGGCGAGGGCCGCTGCGGCCATCGCGGTCAGGGTCAAACGGCGAAGCTTGCTGGTCATCTTTGTCTCCTGAGGTTGAAAAGCTGCATTGATGTCGTGTAATTGCAGCAGGGCAGTGCGCGGCGGCCTCAGCCGTCGCGCGAATCCGGGTGAATTTGCGGGTGAGGTTGCGGACGAAAGCGCGAGCAGCACATGAAGCGCCGCGTGAGCCGATGCGCGCAACCGGTAGCGAATGCGTGAGCGCGGCTCATGGCGCTCAGCCCGCCACGTAGGCCGTTTTCACGGCCGTCCAGAACGCCGCGTCGGTCGCGCCATAGGCCGAGGCCTTGCGCCCGCCGCCGGGTCCGTGATGCTCGACGGCGGTGGTCGGCAGATTGATCGTCACGAGCCCGCTCTGCACATGGCGGCGAAAATGCCGCGCGCGTTCGAGCGAGCGCGTGCAGATGCCGGCGCACAAACCATAGGCGGTGTCGTTCGCGAGATAGAGCGCGTGCTCGTAGTCGTCGGCGCGCAGCACGACCGCGAGCGGCCCGAAAATCTCGTCGCGGGCGATGCGGTGCTCCGCCTCGCCGATAAACAGCGCGGGTTCGAAGAAATAGCCGCGCGTCGCGCGCTCCAGAGGCCGGCCGCCGTGCAGCAGTTGCGCGCCTTCCTGCTCGCCGATGCGCACGTAGTCGAGATTGCGTTCGAGCTGCGCCGCGTTCGCGACCGGACCGATGTCGGTGCCGTGCTTCAGCGCGTGATCGACGGTGAGTCTGGCGAGCTTCGCCTGCAACGCGTCGACGAACGGCGCGAACACCGCGCGCTCGACGATGAGCCGCGCCGACGCCGTGCCGCGCTGGCCCGTCGCGCTATAGGCGCCGGTCAGCGCCGCCTCGACCGCGCCGTCGAGATCGGCGTCGGCGAGCACGACGAACGGATTCTTGCCGCCCATTTCGAGCTGCACGCGTGCCTGGCGCGCGGCGGCCGCCTGCAGCACGCGCGTGCCGGTTTCGGTCGAGCCCGTGAAGCTGATCGCCGCGACGAGCGGATGCCCGACGATGCGCGCGCCGACCTTGCGGCCGCTGCCCATCACGAGGTTGAACACGCCGGCCGGCAAACCCGCGCGGCTGATGATCGAGGCCAAGGCCGCCGCGCAGGCCGGCGCCGATTCGGCCGGCTTGTAGACGACGCAGTTGCCGTGCGCGAGCGCGGCGCCGATCTTGGCCGCGGCGATCGCGAGCGGCGCGCTCCACGGCGCGATGATGCCGACCACGCCGAGCGGCTCGCGCGTCATGTCGATCTCGACGCCGGCGCGCGCCGACGCGAGCGGCTCGGCGAATGCTCGCAAGGCCTCGGCCGCGAACAGCTTGAAGAGCTGACCCGCGCGCGTCGCTTCGGCGAGCGCTTCGGGCAACACCTTGCCGATTTCGCGCGCCAAGAGGCGCCCCAGTTCGTCGCGGCGCGCGAGCATTTCGCTGCCGATCGCGTCGAGCGCGTCCGCGCGGCGCTGCGCCGACGCGAGCGACCAGTCGCGAAACGCCGCGTGCGCGGCCTCGATCGCGCTGTCGGTCTGCCGCACGTCGGCCCGCGCGTATTCGCCGACCGGGTCGCCCAGGTCCGACGGATTGAACGACATGCCCGCGGTCGCGCCGGTCTCCCATCCACCATTGATGTAATGGCGAAACGGGCTGGCAACGAGCGGGACGAGCGGATCGCGGTTCATCGACGGAAACGGCGTGGCATGGAAAAAGGCGGCAAGCGCGGGCGAAGCTCACAAAGTCCACGAATGGTATGAGCGGCCGCCATAACTTTCCAATCCCTTTTTAGGTCTCTCCGATATCAGTTTCGATATGGCATCATGGCGCCCTGAAGCGCGGCGACCGGCCGCCGTTACCACGACGGGCGGTTCGGGGCAGAAAGCCGCGCGCCGAAAACGAGAGGAGACAACGCGATGACGCGTAGCTATTCGAACTGGTTCGTGCGGGCGCGGCTCAAGACGCGCCAGCTGCTGCTGCTCGCGGCAATGGAGGAAGAGGGCAACGTGCGGCGCGCGGCCGACGTGCTCGGCATGACGCAGCCGGCCGCGTCGCGGCTGCTCAAGGAACTCGAGGACATGCTCGAAGTGAGCCTGTTCGACCGCACGCCGCACGGCATGCACGCAACGCTCTACGGCGAGGTGATGATCCGCCACGCGCGCATGGTGCTGTCGAACCTGAGCCAGGCGCACGACGAAATCTCGGCGCTGCGCTCGGGGCTCGCGGGCCAGGTGCGCATCGGCGTGATCGCGGCCGCCGCCGCGGCGATGGTGCCGCGTGCGATCGCGAACGTGAAGGAGCGCTATCCGCAATTGCAGATCTGGGCCGACATCGAGACCTCGGACGTGATGCTGCCGCGCCTCGCCGAAGGCGATCTCGACATCATGGTCGGCCGCGTGCTCGAACGGCAGAACCAGCTCAAGACCGACGTGCGCTACGAGCCGCTCGCCGACGAACCGCTCTGCGTGGTCGCCCGGCCCGGCCATCCTCTCGAAAATGAGACAGGTTTGACATTGCGCGGAATCGTCAACGCGAGCTGGGTTCTGCACCCGCCGGGCAGCGTGCTGCGCCACCGCTTCGATCTGATGTTTTCGCAGATCGGCCTGAATCCGCCGCAAAATGTCGTCAATACGAACAATTTTCTGGCTATTTCGAGCCTGCTCCTGCAAAGCGACATGTTGGCGGTTTTACCTGAGGAAGTGGCGCGTCAATACCAACAGTACGGCGTATTGAAACGGGTACCGATCGATTTACCGTACAGGATGGATACATTCGGTATCATCACGCGCCAGTCGCATCTGCTGGCGCCGGCCGCCGTGATCGTACTCGACGCCTTGCGGGACGCGGCTCGCGAGGTCTACGGCGCGCCGCTGGAGCCCGTGGTGGTCCGATAAATGCTCCTTCCGTCGTCATAGGCACCGGCTGACGGCGCGGGAGGAACACGCGATGCATGGCAAATACGACAGACGGCAACGCGCCGTCGACGATTCTTTTTCCGTTCGCTCCGGTGGAGCGAGCGCCTGGTTCAGCAACGGCATGGCTCTCAAATCGACGATTTACAAGGCGGAACTACAGATCGCGGACATGGACCGGCACTATTACGCCGACCATTCGCTGACGATCGCCCGTCACCCCTCGGAAACCGACGACCGGATGATGGTCCGCGTCGCGGCGTTCGCGCTGTTCGCGCAGGAACGGCTCGAGTTCTGCAAAGGCTTGTCGGATGTCGACGAGCCGGACTTGTGGCAGAAAGACCTCACCGGCGCGATCGAAACGTGGATCGAGGTCGGCCAGCCCGACGAGCGGCGCATCGCGAAGGCGAGCGGCCGCGCCAATCACGTAGTCGTGATCGCGTACGGCGGGCGGACCTCGGACATCTGGTGGCAGGGCGTGCGCAACAAGGTCGAGCGTCTGCGCAACGTGACGGTGTGGACGCTCGGCGAGGACGTCGCCGCATCGCTCGGCTCGCTTGCCGAACGCACGATGCGGCTGCAATGCACGGTACAGGATGGTGAAGCGTGGCTCGGCAGCGCCGAGGCCGACGCGGTGAAAATCGACTGGACGGTGTTGAAGGCGCCCGCCGACGCCTGAGTTCTACGCGAAGCCGGCGCCGGCCTGACCGGCCAACGTCGCTCGCGGCGGCCCGAGCGCCCCCTGGCCGAAGCTCAGAGCGACGTCACCCGCGCCGCGTCCGGCGGCCCCTTCAGTTCGACCATATTGCCTTCCGGGTCGAACAGATACAGCGACGGCCCAAAGCCGTCCGCGCCATAACGCACGCCCTGTTCGCCGATCCGCGCGCCATGCGCGGCCAGATGCGCCGTGAGCGCTGCGACGTCGAACGATTCGATGCGCAGGCACAGGTGATCCAGATTGCGTCCCGTGCCCGGCATACCGTTTTCCGCGCGATCGAGCTTTGCGCCGACCTGCAGCAGATCGATCAGCGAACGTCCCGCGCGCAATTGCGTAAGACCCAGCTCGCGCTGCTCCTTTTCGAGACTGCAGCCGAGCACGTCGCAGTAAAAACGCGCGAGCGTCTCGACGTTCGTCGCCCGGATCACGACGTGGTCGATCTCGCGAATATGGATTTTCATCTCGGACACCCTCTTGCCGGTTCGGAGAACCAATGAGCGAAGTGTAGGAGAAAGGACCGCGCGGCGGGATCGAGGGAGGGGAAGGGAAAAACGACGGGCAAAAAAAAGCCCGCTCGATTGGAGCGGGCTGAATCCATATCAGGAGGAGACATGGAGGAGACAGGTACTAATATACACATCGGGTTGATGCGACGCAATAACTTTTTAAGGGAAAACCCGGTATCGGGCCAAATTGTCGCGATTTGAGGCAAAACACCCGCCTGGAGCGGGTTTACAGGTGAGTTGAAAGCGTCCTGAATGAGATTTAGCGGGTTTTGACCCCGTTACGAGTAGGGAAAAGCGAGCGGCAATGACAGAGCAAGAACCGGAGCGTAGTGTGTCGCCATCGGACCTACATTGATGAGCATCGACATTGCCTGCCCATCAGGGACCACGGAACGATCATGAACGCCAACCGCCATTCCGCCGCAATCCGCACCGCCACCGGCGAGGAATCCAACGCCACCCGCTGGCTCACCGACGACGACCGCTGGGCCGCCGTCACCCGTCGCGAGCGCGAAGCCGACGGCGTCTTCTTCTACGCGGTCAGGACGACCGGCGTGTTCTGCCGGCCGTCGTGCGCGTCGCGCCAGCCACGTCGCGAGAACGTCGCCTTCTTCACCGATGCCGCCGCCGCGCGCGCCGCGGGCTTCCGCGATTGCAAGCGCTGCCAGCCCGGCGGCCTGCCGCGCGAACTCGACATCGTGAATCGCGCGTGCGCCGCGCTCGACGCGGATCCGCAGCAGCGCCTCACGCTCGCGCAACTGGGTGACGCCGTGCACGTGAGCCCGTTCCACCTGCAACGCCTCTTCAAGCGCGTGGTCGGCGTGTCGCCGCGCCAGTACCAGGCCGCGCAGCGCGGGGCCGCGTTGCGCGATGCGCTGAAGGGCGGCGCCGACGTCACGCGCGCGACGCTCGACGCCGGCTTCGGCTCGCCGTCGCGGATGTACGACAGCGCGCCGGCCGAACTCGGCATGGCGCCGTCCGCGTATCGCCGCAAGGGCGCGGGGCTCACGGTCCGCTACGCGAGCGCGCCGACCCCGCTTGGCTTCGTGCTCGTCGCCGCGACCGACAAAGGCATCTGCAAGATCGGTTTCGGCGACGACCCCGCGCCGCTCATCGACGAACTGCGCGGCGAATTCGCCAACGCGGCGCTCTGCGAAGACGCCGCCGGGCTCGCGCCGTTCGTCGCGCAGATCGACGCGTATCTGCGCGGCACCCGCCAGGACTTCGATCTGCCGCTCGACATCGCCTCGACCGCGTTCAAGCAGCGCGTGTGGGACGCGCTGCGGCGCATTCCGTACGGCGAAACGCGCAGCTATTCGCAAATCGCCGAGGCGGTCGGCTCGCCACGCGCCGTGCGCGCGGTGGCGAGCGCGTGCGCGACGAATCCGGTCGCGCTTGCGATTCCCTGCCATCGCGTCGTGCAAAAGGGCGGAGCGCTCGCCGGCTATCGCTGGGGGCTGCCGCGCAAGGCCGCCTTGCTCGACAACGAGGCGCAGCACGCCGGCGACGCGGCGCACGGCGCCAGCGAGGCGGACCACCGCAAAACCGGCCGCGACGACGCGAGCCCGAACCCCGCCAAGACAACAACATCCCGACTGGATCACGCCGCGTGACTACGCATAACGACGTCGCAACCCTCGAACTGCCGTTCAAACCACCCTTCGACTGGCCGCGCCTGCTGCGCTTTTTCGGCGGCCGCGCGACGCCGGGCGTCGAAGCCGTCGAAGACGGCGCGTATCGCCGCGCGATCGACTGGAACGGCGACGGCGGCACGCTCACTGTGCGTCTGCATCCGCGCAGGCGCTGCATCGTCGCGAGTATCGAAGGGCCCGCGAGCCGTCACGCCGACGCGCTCGCCGCGCCGATCGCGAAGATGTTCGACCTGCGCGCCGATCCGAAGCAGATTGCCGCGGGCTTCGCCGCCGATCCGTGGCTCGCGCCGCTCGTCGAGGCGGTGCCCGGCCTGCGCGTGCCGGGCGCATGGTCCGGCTTCGAGCTCGTGGTGCGCGCGATCGTCGGCCAGCAGGTCAGCGTGAAGGCCGCGACGACGATCATCGGACGGCTCGTGCAGCGCGCGGGCGAGCGCATCGAAGCTCATCCGCATGAGAATACCGCGTGGCGTTTCCCGACGCCCGCCGCGCTGGCCGAGGTCGACCTCGCGCAGATCGGCATGCCGGGCAAACGCGTCGCCGCCTTGCAAGGCTTCGCGCGCGCGGTCGCGAGCGGCGAGGTGCCGCTCGACAGCGACACCGTCGACGCCACGAGCCTGCGAGGCGCCTTGCTCGCGCTCGCGGGCATCGGCCCGTGGACCGTCGAGTACGTCGCGATGCGCGCCTGGCGCGACCCCGACGCGTGGCCCGCGTCGGACCTCGTGCTGATGCAGGCAATCTGCGCGCGCGATCCGTCGCTCGTGCGCCCCGCGCAGCAGCGCAGCCGCACCGATGCGTGGCGGCCATATCGCGCGTACGCGGCGATGCATCTGTGGAACGAGATCGCGGATCGAGCAGGCGCGGCCCGTGGCGGTTGAGTCGACGGCCAGGTGAGGCGAGGCGACCCGCCGTACGCGGTTTGCGATCGCTGCACGAATAGCGTCACGCAACATGCAGCAGCGAGTTGCGTCGCCGGAACAGCAGATGCGGCGCGCCGGCAAGCAGCGCGCGCATCCCGCCGAAGTGGCCGCAAGCAGCCGTTCTGGCGAGATGTTAAAGTGCCCGCTACTGAAAATTCCGCCGAACGTTGTCGCCGCACCGTACCGCCGTATCGCCAGCGAAACATCAGGTGATAATCAGGCCAGGCGGTACGCTGCGGCGGCAACGCGCGACTCGCATCAATGCCAAACACGAAACCTTCCCGCACGACCGATGCGTTCTCGCACCGCCTGTCCGTGCTGACCTCGAGCCCGCAACGCGAGGCGCTGATACGCGGCCTGCGCGGCATCGAAAAGGAAAGCCTGCGCGTCACGCACGACGGCCAGCTCGCGATGACGCAGCATCCGCGCGCGCTCGGCTCGGCGCTCACGCATCCTTCGCTGACCACGGACTACTCCGAAGCGCTGCTCGAACTGATTACGCCGGCCGAACAGGACGTTGCCGACACGCTCGCAAAACTCGACACGCTGCATCGTTTCGTCTATGCCGAACTCGGCGGCGAGATCCTCTGGAACAACTCGATGCCGGGCCTCCTGCCCGCCGCCGACGAGGGCATTCCGATCGCGCACTACGGCAGCTCGAACATCGGCAGGCTCAAGTACGTGTATCGCGTCGGCCTCGCGCTGCGGTATGGCCGCGCGATGCAGTGCATCGCAGGCATCCACTACAACTATTCGCTGAACGAAGAAGTATGGCGGCAGCTGCATGCGGATCAGCAGTCCACCGCGAACGCCGTCGATTTCCAGTCCGAGCGCTACCTCGCGCTGATCCGCAATTTCCGCCGCACGAACTGGCTGCTGATGTATCTGTTCGGCGCGTCGCCGGCGCTCGATCGCCGCTTCCTGCGCGATCGCCCGCACGCGCTCGACAGCTTCGACGCCGACACGCTGTATCGCCCGTACGCAACAAGCCTGCGCATGAGCGATCTCGGCTATTCGAACACCACCGCGCAAGCCGCGCTGCACGCCGACTACGACACGCTGCCCGGCTATCTCGACGCGCTCGCGAAGGCGGTGAGCCAGCCCTATCCGGCCTACGAGCAGATCGGCACGCAACGCGACGGCGAGTGGGTGCAGATCAACACCAACGTGCTGCAGATCGAAAACGAGTTCTATTCGACGATTCGTCCGAAGCGCGTCACGTATCCGGGCGAGCGGCCGCTGCACGCGCTCGCCGCGCGCGGCGTGCAATACGTCGAAGTGCGCTGCATGGATATCGATCCGTTCGAGCCGACCGGTATTTCATTGGAGACGTCGCGCTTTCTCGACGCCTATCTGCTCGTCTGTGCACTCGAGGACAGCGCGCCGTTGCCGCCGCCCGCCTATGCCGAAGCGAACCAGAACTTCGGCCGCGTGACGATGGAAGGCCGCAAGCCCGGCCTCGAACTGATCCGCGACGGCAAGACCGTTGCGATGACCGATTGGGCCGACGAACTGCTCGCGAAGATCGACGCGGCCGCGGCCGCGCTCGACACGCTGCAGGGCGGCGACGCGCATGCGCGCGCCGTGGCCGCGCAACGCGCGAAACTCGCGGACGCGTCGCTGACGCCGTCGGCGCGCGTGCTGCAAACGATGCGCGACAGGCAGCAGAGCTTTATCGCGTTCGGTCTCGAACAGAGCGAGGCACATGCCGCGTATTTCCGCTCGCGTCCGCTCGATGCCGCGAAGGCGAAGGAGTTCGCCGACCTCGCGGTGCGATCGCTCGACGAACAGGCGAAGCTCGAACGCGAAGAAGTCGGTTCGTTCGATGCGTTCGTCGCTGCTTATCGGGCGTATACGCTCAATCGTTTTAGCGTCTGAACGACGCGCAACTGATGTGAAGAAAGAGAAAGCGGCCCACGTGGCCGCTTTTTTGTTCGCCGCGCCATTCGACCCAGGGCATCGTGCAAATGAGCCGCGGGTAGGCTACGAGTAGGCAGCTGGTAGGCTTTACGCACGACACTTGCGGTTCGCGCCAACGATCGGCAAATTCTCCGCGCGCACCAACGATTCTCCGAGGCGCATGAAACACCGCCCCGGCGTTGCGGTCCAAAGTGGTATGACACGCTCCGCAGCGGGAGGTACCAACGTGATGAGCAAATGTCTGTGGGCCGCGCTGTGTCTGGTGGCGACGGCAGGGTGTTCGACGCAGGGCCAGGTCGATCCGGACGTCATGCAGATCGCGACCACACCGTTGACGTGTTCGAGCCGGACCGAATGCGATCTCTGGTGGCAACGTGCGCAGTCATGGGTAGCGAGTCATTCGAAGTACAAGATCGAAACCGCAACCGATTCGCTGATCCAGACCACCGGCCCCGATGGCGGCAAGCGCGCACTCGCGTATCAGATCACGCGCACCGAGAATCCGGATGGCACCGCGACCATCGGCTTCTCCGCGCATTGCGACGGCGCATTGGGATGCAAGCCGAACCCGTGGCAAGCGGGCGCCGATTTCAAGCAGTACGTGAGAGGCGCGAGTGCTGAAGCGCCGCAGGGTGGAGCAAAGCCCGCGCAATCGCCAGAGCCTGCCGCGATGCATCCGGAAGCAATGCCGGAAAAGCCGCCGGCGACGCCGAACGGCGAGGCGATGTCGCAGTAGTGCGCGGGGCGTGCGTCGCAGTGATCGCACAGGTACGCCCCGCACATCAACAACACGTTACGCCGATGCGAACGACACGCCGCGCTCGAGCGTCGGCATGCGCGCTCGCCGCATCGGCGTGCAACGGCTCAATGCCCCATCGAAGGCCCCGCGCCCTTGCGCGGCTTCGTGATCCACACCAGCACCGCCAGCACGAGAAACGCCGCGCAGGAAATGCGGAAGAAATCGTTGGTGGCCATCATGTACGCCTGCGAGGTCACCACCTGGTTCAACTGAGCAGTGAGGCTGTCGCCGGAAAGCCCGACGCCCGCGAGCGCATTCGTATAGGCATTGGTATTCGGCGAATACACGTTGACCGTATCGGCGAGCATCGCGTGGTGATAGATCGTGTCGTTCTCCCAGAACGTCGTGCTGATGGCCGTGCCGATCGCGCCCGACAACGTGCGGAAGAAATTCGACAGACCCGACGCGCTCGCGAGCCGTTCGTCGGACACGCTGGAGAGCGTGATCGTCGTCATCGGCACGAAGAAGCACGCTACGCCGATGCCCTGCACGAGCCGCGGCAGAATCACGCCACCGAACGACACGTCGAGCGTAAACGTCGAGTTCCAGAACGACACGATCGCGAACACGATAAACGCGAAGCTCGCGACCATGCGCAGATTCAGCCGATGCATGTTCTTGCCGATCATCGGCGAGAGGAACAGCGCGAGCAATCCGACGGGTGCCGTGGCGAGGCCCGCGAGGCCGGCCGTGTAGCCCATTACCGTTTGGAGCCACAGCGGGAAGATCACCACCGAGCCGAAGAACGCCATGAAGCCGAATGAGATGATGACGACGCCGAGCGCGAAGTTGCGATCCTTGAAAAGTGACAGATCGACGATCGGCTCCTCCTCCGTCAACTCCCATACGAGCAGGAACGCGATCGACACGAGCGCGATCACCGCGAGCGTCACGATGAACGTCGAATTGAACCAGTCGCGGTCCTTGCCGAGGTCGAGCATCATCTGCAGGCACGACACGCCGGTCACGAGCAGCGCGAGGCCGATCACGTCGATGCGCTGCTGCGTCGTCTTCGTCTCGCGGCCGCGCAGCAGCAGGTACGCGCAAATCGCCGAGAACAGGCCGATCGGCACGTTGATGTAGAAAATCCACGGCCACGTGAAGTTGTCGGTAATGTAGCCGCCCATCACGGGACCGAAGATCGGCGCGCAGATCACGGTCATCGCCCAGAGGCCGAGGGCGAGTCCGCGCTTCGCGGGCGGATAGGAGCGCATCAGGATCGTTTGCGAGAGCGGCACCATCGGCCCGGACACGAGCCCTTGCACGAGCCGGAACACGATCAGCGATTCGAAGTTGTGCGCGAAGCCGCAGGCCGCCGACGCGAGCGTAAAGAGCAGCACCGACAGCGTGAACAGCCGCACTTCGCCGACGCGTCGCGCGAGCCAGCCGGTCAGCGGCACGGCAATCGCCGAGGCGACCGAATACGACGAGATCACCCAGGTGCCCTGGCTGGAGGCAACGCCGAGGCTGCCGGAAATGGTCGGCACCGCGACGTTCGCGATCGAGGTGTCGAGCACCTCCATGAAGGTGCCGAGCGCAAGGCCGACGGTCAGCAGGGCAAGCGTGCCGCCCTGTAGCTGGGCGGGTTCGTCGGCAAGCGGCGTAGCATCGGAAGCCGTGGCATCCATAGGTTGTTCTCCTCAGCCGGGAAAGCTTGTCACAGCAGCTTTATCGCGCGCTTCAAACGCGCCGCTTTCATGCCGCATCATCCTCTGCCCAGACAGCTTTCTTCAGGCAATGGCGCTTGGGGAAGCGCCGCGTTGCCTTGTTGTTGCGCGCCACCGCCTTGCGGCGATGGGTCTTCAGATCACGCGTCCGGCACATCCGGCTGCGCGGTCAATCCACAACATCCGCCGCCCCCTCCGTCCGGCCCGTTCGCAATGAAGCGGCTGAGCAGATGAATCAGCGTGGCGTGTTCGTCGGCGCTGAAACCGCGCAGCTGCTCGTTGAGCACCGCGACGCCGAGGCCCGGCAATTGCCGCGCGGCGTCATGGCCCTGCGGCGTCAGCTCCAGCTTCACCATGCGCCGGTCGTCGCTGCTGCGCGTGCGCACCACAAAACCTTTCTTTTCAAGACGATCTAGCAGACGCGTCATCGAACCGCTGTCGTACGACATGGCGCGCGACAGCTCGAACGGCGTGCTCGCGCGCCGCGACGACAGCATCAGGATCACGCCGATCTGCTGCGCGGTCAGCCCCAGCGGCTTGACCGCGCGGTCCGTGCGCTCGACCAGCACGTTGCGCGCTTTCGTCAGGTAATAGCCGAGACTCGTCGTGAGATCGGTCTCGTCCGCGTGGTAAGGGCCATCAGCCATGGTGTATCCGCAACATCGACAGGCAGAGGGAAGTTTAGCTGCCTAAGCAGGCAAGTCAAATCGCATTTTCAAACGGCTGACCGGCAGAAAAACAACACTCCGGTCGTTCAAGGAGTGCAGTATGTTGAAAACTAATTGCATAGTCAATATTATGTTAAGCAATGAGTTTCGCGCGATACGCGCCTTTCGAGACCATGTTCTGACCGATCGTCCGCACGCCGCGGCTCCGCGACGCGCAAAAACAGGATTTCCCCGATGCTGTACCTCAAAAACACGCTTGGCGGCCTGAGCCGCTCACTGACCGATTCCGCACACAGGAACTTCCAAGGTCCGCACCGCTGGTGGAAGCTCGCGCTGTTCGCGGGACTGTTCGTGCTGCCGGGCGGATCGGTCGGCGTCGCGCTGCTCGCGTGGGTGGAGCATCGGCGGGAAACGAAGCGCGCGAAGAACAAGGCAGCGGCCGTGGACAACCCGGCGATCGTGCTGTCCGTGGAAGCCAGCGCGGCTACGGCAAAAGCCATTGCGGCTCCCGCGGCAAACGCCGCCACGGGCTGCCAGGCGCGCGGCGGTAAGCCGTGCCGGGCCGCAGCCGGCAAGCTGGCGCGGCAAAGACAGGCCAAACCGGCGGAAACGAGGGTTTGATCGTCGGCGCGCGTTCAGTGCGCGCGTCCGCCGCGATTCGACGCGCGACTTTGCCCGCTCGCCACACACGCGCCACCCGGCGCCCGCCGCTCCTCGCCTCACGCGGTAACAACGCGTAACCATCTCAATATCGCAAGTAACACACCTGCGCATAGCCACGCATTACGCTTTCACCTTTCAGTTTCCCGCGCTCGTGCGGGCTCATACGCTAACATTCCGGCAGACCACGATCTCGCCCGGCCGGTGGCGCCGCTCCGGCCGCACCGCGGCGTCCAGAAGGAATCCATTGCATGCAGTCTGATCGAACCTCGCGCGCGCGGCCGCTTGCGCCGCGCGCTCTGACCCTTGCCGTAAGCGCGGCCTGCGCGATGCTCGTGGCCGCCTGCGCGGTCGGCCCCAACTATCAGCGGCCGGCCACCGAGATCCCGGCGTCGTACAAGGAAGCCGCCCCCGGCTGGAAGGTCGCCGAACCGGCCGATCAGTACGATCGTGGCGACTGGTGGGCCATCTACGAAGACCCGAAGCTCAACGAACTCGAAGACAAGTTGAACGCCGCGAACCAGACCATCGCGCAGTTCGCCGCGAGCTACCGGCAGGCGCGCGCGCTGGTCGGCGAGGCGCGTGCCGCGTATTTCCCGACCATCGGCGCGTCGGCGGGCGCGACGCGCTCGGGCAACGGCACGTCGTCGGGCGGTAATTCGACGACGGCGACAAACCGCACCGGCATCAACAACAACTTCAACGTCCAGCTCGACGCCAGCTGGGAGCCGGACCTGTGGGGTTCGGTCACGCGCTCGGTCAACGCGCAGAAGGCCGGCCAGCAGGGCGCCGCCGCCGACCTCGCGAACGCGCGCCTGTCGGCTCAGGCCACGCTCGCGCAAACCTACTTCTCGCTGCGCGCGCTCGACTCCACGCAAAAGCTGCTCGACGACACCGTCGCGGCCTATCAGCGCTCGCTGCAACTCACGCAGAACCAGTACGCGGCCGGCGTCGCCGCGCGCTCGGACGTGATTCAGGCGCAAACGCAATTGCAATCGGCGCAGGCCGCGGCAATCGACAACGGCATCCAGCGCGCCCAGGACGAGCATGCGATCGCAGTGCTGATCGGCATGCCGGCCTCGATGTTCTCGCTGCCGCCGATGCCGCTCACCGCGACGCCACCCGCCGTGCCCGCGCAAATGCCGTCGGCGCTGCTCGAACGGCGGCCGGACATCGCCTCGGCCGAGCGCAAGGCCGCGGCCGCAAACGAGCAGATCGGCGTCGCGATCGCGGCGTTCTTCCCGTCGCTGACGGTATCGGCGACCGGCGGCTTCGAGAACTCGGTGTTCTCGCAGTTGCTGACCTTGCCGTCGCGCTTCTGGACGCTCGGCCCGCAACTCGCCGGGACGATCTTCGACGCCGGCCTGCGCAAGGCGCAAACCGACGCCGCGCGCGCCGCCTACGACGCTGACGTCGCCACCTATCGTCAGACGGTGCTGACCGCGTTCCAGGACGTCGAGGACAACCTCGCGTCGCAGCGCATCCTCGAACAGGAAATCGTCGTGCAGCGGCAGGCGGTCGAGTCGGCCCGCCAGGCGCTCGCGATCGTCACCAACGAGTACAAGGCGGGCACGGTCGGCTTCGTCAACGTGCTGACCGCGCAGACCACCGCGTTCACGGCCGAGCAGAAGCTCGAGAGCATCGCGGGGCAGCGGATGGTGTCGTCGGTGGGGCTGGTGAAGGCGCTCGGCGGCGGCTGGGACGCGTCGCAGATGAATCGTGAGACGGGCGAGGTGGCTGCGCCGGCTCCGTTGCCGGCTGCGGCTGCGGTCACGCCGGGCGCGGCAGCCGCGGCAAGCGGCGCTGCCGTGGCGATGGCCGCCACGCCGGTAGCGCGTAGCGAGATGCCAAACACGGCGCAGAACGGCATGGAGGCGCAACCCCAAGTGCCGGGCAAATAAACGCCACGCCGCTCGCGAACCGCTGAAGCATCAACGAAGAATCAATCGCAAAGCGAAGCAAGAGCAAAGCAGGACCGCAAAAACAGAAGAGGCATGACCGCGCAACGCGGCCATGCCTCTTTTTTTCATCGCGCCACACGTCCGCAACGCGCACGCATCAGCACACGAAAATCAGTGCACGAAAGCCAGCGCCACCGTATCGGGCCCGCTCGGCCGGCCTAGCAGATTCAGCAGGCCGGCCAGGTTGTCGCGCGCCTCGGGCGCGGCGCTCGCCGTGCCATGAAACGACGTCGAAGCCGCCGACACCGTGCCGCTGCCGTTCAGCATCAGCGGTCCCTTGAGCGTGCTCAGATCGAGCGTCGACGAAGTGCCCTGCGCCTGCAAACGGACCCGATACGAACCGAGCGGCTTGACGAGCGAAATCCGCGAGCTGACGTCGGTCAGCGTCATGGTCAGTTGCCCGAACGCTTCGCCATTGAAGCTGCGCCAGTCCGTCCACGAGAGCTGCACGTCGCCCTGCAGATCGAGCGTATTGAACGGCGCGCCGAGCCCGACGAGCAGCGACGCCGGCACCGCGAGCGCGCCCGGCGTGATGGTTGCACCGCGCGGCGTCGCGTCGACCGTGACCGGCTCGGGCATCGCCTCGCTGTGCCGCATGACCATGCGCACGCGTCCCGTGAACAATGGCCAGAACGCCGTATGCCATTCGATCCGGCCAGGCAGCAAGGTGGCCGTGCTCATGTCGGAACCGGCGGCCAGCATCAGTGTGGCCGAGCCGTGCCAAAGCGAGCCTTCCGCGTCGACGAAATTGACGTGGCCGTGGGTCTGCCGCGCAAACTGCGGCGTGATCCAGGCGGCCGGCAGCAAGGCCAGCATCACGGCCGCGGCCGACAACAATGCGACCACGAGCCAGGGCAGCGCGATACGTACGCGCCACATCCAGTAATTCATGCGAAATCCTGTAGCGAACGGCTCATTCTTATTTTGCGGTCGACGGCTGCAACGACACCGTCAGGTCCACCTGGCCGTCGTCCTTCAACGCGGTGATGTGCGCCTCGGCGACCTGCACCTTGAACTGCTTGCGCACGTCGTCGACCCATGTCGTCCAGGCCGGAAACGCGACGTTCTTCATCTGCACCTGCACCGCGTTGCCGATGAACTGCACCTGCGTCGCGGTCAATCCGTGATCGCCGAGCGACGCCGTCAGCGCATCCTTCAAGGCCGCGCCGGTCGGTGCCACGCCCTGAGCAGCCGCCGACAGCGAGCGCGCCTCGTTCGCCTGCGCGGTCATCTGCGCGAGTTGCCGTTGCAGCGCCGGCAGCGATTCCTTGAGGTGCGAGCGGCCGTCCTGCGCCGGCGCCCACAGCACCGACCACGCGACCACCACCGCGAGCACGCCGCCGCCCCACGTCAGCAGCCCCTTTTCGCGATCGGTGCGCTGGTCCCAGAATCCGGCCCATGTTTGAGCGAGTTCAGCTTTCATTGTCCGTTCCTGATGGTCCACTTGCCGGTGTTGCTGTCGATCGCGCCGGTGAGTCCGTTGCGCTCGAGGCGCTTCGCAAAATCGGGATCGACCTTGATCTCCGGTTTGAAGGTCACCTCGAGGCGGTGCTCGTGATAGTCGAGCGCGGCGATGCCGTTGACCGGCAGCGGCGACAGCGAGCGCGCGAGGCCATCGGCGAGCGAGAGGAAATCTTCCGGCGACAGTTCGCCCGCCGCGACACGCAACTGCTGCACCTGGCGCGCCATCTGGTCGGGCGCGTCGAGCACGACCGTCGTCTTCGGGAACGTGTTGAGCAGCAGCTCCGTCATCTGCGTGTTGATCGCGTCGCGCTGGCGCGACAGCATCAGCCACTGCACGTTCGCGCCGATGACCGCGACGACGAGCGCCGCGACCGCGAGCAGGATCGGCAGACGCAGACGCCGGAGCGTCGCGCGATCGAGCCGCCACGGCTGCGAGGCGAACTCGAACTGGCACAGATCGAAGCGACATTCGAGCGCGCGCCGCGCAAGCTGTTCGAACGGCAGCGGACTCGCGCCGTGGACGTGCGCGGCGAGCCGCGCGGGACTCGTCGCGGAAGAACCCGGTTCGTTGCCGGGCACCTCGGA
>NZ_VWWM01000085.1:0-25508 GCF_011752945.1 Paraburkholderia sp. Cy-641 | reverse complement strand
CGGGGCCATGCGTGACTCCCGTGTGGACACCGGTACTTCCCGTGCGGCAACGTACCGGCCGCGTCATGCCGCCCGTTCTCCATCGCTCCCGGCGCAGTTGCATCCAGTGCTGCCCAGCCCGCTGTGCCGACAAATCGCGATCTAGCGCAATCCTATGACTTCTTGGTGACAATCCAGCCATCGCGATCCGGCAATACGACGCCAGAAGCGCGGGCGTCAACCTTCTTTCAATTGGTCACGCTATGCTCACGTATTCCTCCCGGAAAGCCGGCGCTGAGTGACCTATGAAATCTGATCTGCTATTACAAACCTACGGCGCAGACCTGACCGGCATGGTCTGCGGGTTCCGCTTTACGCCAACGCATGCTGGCCAGCCGCTCGACGCGGACGAAGTCATCGCATGGTGTCGCGAGCATAAAGCGGACACGGCCGTGAAAGAGGGAGAGGGAAGCGACGAATTCCTGTGGCTGCATTTCAATCTCGCGCACAGCGCAAGCGAACGCTGGATGAGGTCACAACTCGATTTGCCGGAAACGTTCTTCGACGCATTGCGCGAAGGCTCGCATTCAACGCGGATCGAACATGCGGACGGCGCATTGCGCGCGGTCGTGAACGACGTCATATTCAACCTCGAATTCATTCCATCTGAAATCGCGACCCTCTGGATCTACGTGCATAAGCGCATCATCGTCACGGCTCGCCTCAAGCCGCTGCGTTCGATCGACCGCTTGCGCGCGTCCGTGCGCGACGGCGAGATATTCAGATCGGCCGTGGAGTTGCTGGTGCATCTGATGCGCGACCAGGCCGACCTGCTCGTGCAGATCGTCCGGCGTACCAGTGCCGACGTCGATCGGATCGAAGATCGCTTCCTGTTGCAACGTCCGACGCAAAATCGGCTCGACCTCGGCGCGATGCGCCGCACGCTGACGCGTTTGCAACGCATGCTCGCACCGGAGCCCGGTGCGATTTTCCGTCTGTTGGCAAGGCCGCCGCGCTGGCTTCATCCGGAAGACGTGCAGGACCTGCGCGAATCGACGGAAGAGTTTTCGGTCGTTCTCTCGGATGTGGCAGGTTTAATCGAGCGGGTCAGGCTGCTGCAGGAGGAAATCACCTCGCGTCTCGACGCGCAGAACA
Source organism: Paraburkholderia sp. Cy-641 (assembly GCF_011752945.1). NCBI lineage: Bacteria > Pseudomonadati > Pseudomonadota > Betaproteobacteria > Burkholderiales > Burkholderiaceae > Paraburkholderia > Paraburkholderia sp. Cy-641. The sequence continues at coordinate 24,374 of NZ_VWWM01000085.1, read as the reverse complement.
ACCGCACGCTGTTCACGCTGACGCTCGTCACGGTGCTGGCGATGCCGATCAATATCGTCGCGGGCTTCTTCGGTATGAACGTCGGTGGCGTTCCGCTCGCTGAGAACAAGAATGGCTTCTGGGTGATGGTGCTGCTGGTCGCGGGCTTTACCGGCCTCGCTGGCTGGTGGGTATTTCGCCGAAGAAGAGAGCGTTAAAGAAGGGCGCGTTGAAGGAACGTGGCGCTAAAAGGAGCGTTGCCGCACGCGGCAGGTTCGGCCCGTTTTCACAGAGACCAACCCAACCGTGGCGATTCGAACTGAAACGCCGGAGTACATCGAGCAACGAAATATGATTATAGGGACGTGGCTACCTCGCATTTATGTTTGTGGGGGAAATGTTCGGGGTAACTGATGGGGCGGAGGGGAGGTATGGCGGGATGGCCGGGAAAGTTCTAAACGATGTCTATCAGGAAGAGCTCGATGAGTTCATGCGCTGGATGAAGAGAAGAAGTATGAGGTGACAACACCGTTGCTGATTGTTTTGTTCGTGCTATTCATCGGTTCGGGTGTAAGAGGCGTATCCACGAGGCCAGGTGCAACAGCATTCACACGGATATCCGGGGCGAGCGAAAGGGCACGCAGGCGGGTCACGTGGTTGAGTGCTGCCTTGGTCGCGGCATAAGGAATGGATGCACCTTTTGGCCGGACCCCGGCATTCGATCGGCTACACCGAAAGACCATTACTGACTCAAGCCCGGGTCGGCAGCCACGCACGGTTTGCTAAGATCGCTGCTCTCAAGTTGGGATCGATCATAGATGACAAACGACCGGCCGCTTTGGGTCGCTACACCCATTACCCCGGAACTGTTGCGCGGCGGCGCCGAATTGGAACAAACCAGCCGCGGACTCATACTGCACCGCCTGTCCGCTCGGGCTCGCGCTCAGTGTACAGATCCTCAACTGGCGATGGCAGAGTCGCAGCCGTCGGGTGTGCGACTGGTGTTCCGCACCCAGGCGACGGTTATTGAAATCGATGTGCTCCCGACGCGGTACATCTATGCCGGCGTCCCGCCCAGGCCGGTCGGCGTGTATGACCTGCTCGTCGATGGTCAACTGGTCCGCCAGGGCAGCGCAGTCGGCGGAGACGTCATCACGATCGACATGGCCGCCGGTACGGCTTCGAAACAGCCAGGTCCCGTCGGCACCGTCCGCTTCACCGGTCTGCCGGGCCACGACAAGCAAGTCGAGATATGGCTGCCGCACAACGAAACCACGGAGCTCGTTGCGTTGCGTACCGACGCCCGCATCGGCCTTGATGCGGATCACGGTCGAAAGGTCTGGCTGCACCACGGCAGCTCCATCAGCCAGGGTTCCAATGGCGACAGCCCCACCGCGATCTGGCCTGCGCTCGCCGCCTCGCGTGGTGGCGTGGAGCTCATTAATCTCGGCTTCGGCGGCGGCGCTTTACTCGACCCCTTCACGGCTCGGGCGATGCGAGGCACCCCGGCCAACCTGGTTAGCGTGAAAATCGGCATCAACCTCGTCAACACGGATTTGATGCGTTTGCGTGCCTTTACGCCAGCGGTTCATGGCTTTCTCGACACAATCCGCGAGGGCCATCCGACCACGCCGCTACTCGTCATTTCGCCCCTCTACTGCCCTATTCACGAGGACACGCCTGGCCCCGGCGCATTCGACCAAAGTGCGCTGGCGGCAGGAAAGGTATCGTTTCGCGCGACAGGCGACCCTGCCGAGCGTAAGGCTGGCAAGCTGACGTTGACCGTCATCCGGGGAGAATTACGGCGCATTGTGCAGCAGCGAGCCGCGGACGATCCGCACCTGCACTATCTCGATGGACTAGACCTGTACGGCCCACAGGATTTCGTCGATCTGCCGCTTCCCGACCAACTCCACCCGGATGGCCGCGCGCATCGACGCATTGGCGAGCGGTTCGCCGAGTTTGCATTCGGCTCCGATGGACCCTTCTGCGTCGAGCGCCTGGAGCTATAGGGCGAGGCAATATTTCCGGAAGCGAACATTCGAGCGGAACGCGTGAGTGTCGCTTCACGGCCGAAGCCGGTCCTGATGTCGAACTGCGAAATGCCGCTCCCGACCAACCCGCCACACCCGCTTTCCCCTCACCCAAACCATTCCAAAACCGACGATCACGCCCAGCGTAATCTTTACCGCCGTGATCGCGTCCCCAAAAGCCACGCCCGAATTCATCCCAAAGCCAGGAACGAGCAACGCCATAGCCGCCCCGTAGGCAGCGCCTTCGCGCGAAAACATGCCTGACGTCCATCGCTCTTTAGACGTTCGTCGCGTCAGACACAGAAGGTGCGGAAAAAGTAACCTCTGCCTGTCTATTCGTCAGAAAAATAAGCCTATTTCTTACCGGCCTCTAATCTCTCGTCCATTCGTTGCCGACATCCAGGAATGTCTTACCTGGAAAGGGGTAGAGAAAGAGGTAAATACTACTGAATCACCATCGCTTATTCCTTTTGGCGAATTTGGGCAAAGTCGCTCGCTTGCTGCGCCAACGCAGACCAGGTGAGCGTCGCTCCGGTAATCGAAATCCTTCCGACAAGCAGATCGATAGAACACGCGGCGCCTTGATAAACGTCTGGGCGCCGCCGCCAGATCGTGCCGTACCCGGTTGATCAGTATGCCGAATTAAAAGGTTCATTTGCATTCGGTCGCACGTGTGATTCGTGTGACCCGAGCGCGTACCTACTGAATTTTGCCGGGTCTCCCGGCTGCGGATTATTTCTGTGATCAATCGACGACAATTCCTCGGCTGCCTGACGGCGGCTGCAAGCAGTTATGTACTGGTGGCGTGTGGCGGTGGGGGCGACGACGCCCCCGAGCCTGGCGGCGGCACCAGTGCGGCCAAGGCCCAGACAAAGGCTGGGGCAACGGCGAGCCTTTCTCCCTCGATCAACGGTACGACAACGCCGCCAGCGGCGTCCATTGTCGACTCTGGCGGCAATGTGTGGACGCTCTCCAGCGGGTATATCTACAGGAACGGAACCAAGGATGCCGGCTCGTACAACGTCACTACGCTGCTGTGGTATAGCGGCAGCGTCTACCAGGAAAACACGAGCGGGGCTTTCTATCAGTGGACGGGATCGGGGTGGGTGGCCTCTCTCGATCCGCGCCTCGGGGGCACGTCGGTGGACGGCACGGTCATTCCGTCCGCGTCTTACATCATCGACAAATCCAACAACGTCTGGACCGTTTCGAACGGCTATATCTACAGGAACAAGATCCAGGACCCGTACTCCTACAACGTCAGCCTGCTGTTGTGGTACGGCGGCCTGATTTTCCAGCGCGGAACGGGCGGGCAGTTCTATGTTCTGACCTGCAACGGCAACTGGCTGCCGTGCGCGGACCCGCGTATCGCCGCGACGGCAACGCCGGGTGCGTTCTACGGCGTGAACGGACACTACGATTATCCGTTCTCGCCCGCGCAGGTCGTCGGCGCATTGCGCTCGCTCGGGTGTACGACGTATCGCATCGGTTGCGTCAACACGCCGGCCCAGTTGAACCCCGTGATCGCCATGGCCAGCGCTTTCCAGGCCGCCGGGTTGACGCTTTTTACCCTCGTCAATTACGGGCTGCGCGACGTCAACAATGTTCTGTACACGAGTGAAGCGGCGGCCTATCAGGCTTCATTCGCAGGGGCCGCGGCAATTGCCACGGCGCTCGCGCCGTATGGCGTCACGATGTACGAATGCGGCAATGAACTGACGCGCGACCCGGCGATCATCCTGAACCCGGCCACGGCCGGCACTGGCCGTGGCGACTTCAACAATGCGAACTGGCCGATCATGCGCGGTGTCATGCGCGGCATGATCGACGGTATCAAGTCCGTGCAGCCGCACGCGAAGTGCGGCATCAACTTCTGCGTGGCGGATATCGCCGCTTCCGACATGCTCTGGGACGGTATGCAGCCGGATGGCTCGGGCGGTTACCCCCAGGTGCGCTGGGACACCACGACCTGGCACAACTATCAGGTGTATGGCGATATCTTCAATGTCGGCACGGACGGCGCCGGTCCGGGTTTCAATCTGCCGGTCTATTGCAAAGCACGCTATGGGGTGCCGTTCATGATCTCCGAATGGAACGCCAATCCTGAGCAAACCGAAACTTTCCGGGCAAGCTACGTCAGTCAGCAACTCGGCGAGTTTTATGCGGCCCGCAAGACGGTTGCGATGCAGTCGGTGATGTACTACGAATTGACGAGCGGTGACGAGACGTATGGCATCGTGACGAACAACCTGGTGCCGATCCAGCCGACTTACGGTGCGTTCAAGAGTTTTGTTGCGGCGCATCCCGACACCTGAGCCATTGCGGATACCCGAGCCGGCATTCACGATGGCGTCCGCGGCGAACACTGCGGACGCAAATCATGGCCCGGATGACCACGGCTTTTTGCTTCTGCGGGTGGCACACAAATACGACAACGCCTACGCCACTCGCAGACCCCATAACACATCGAGTACGTGTTGCGTGGAACGCTCGACGTACCCCGCGCGATGCGCGATGCCTAGCCGACGCCACAACGCGGGGCGCAGCGGACGCATGACAATGCGCTTGTCGGGTAACGGCGTGGTGGCCTCATGGGGCAGTAGTGCCGCGCCGTAACCCGCCGCGACCAGACTCTTGATCGCGTCGTTGTAGTTGAGCTGAATACGCGGCGCCGGATGGTGCCCGGCGGCCGCGAACCATTCCGCCGTCAGACGCGAGAGGCGCGTGGTCGCGTCATTGAGAATGAGCGGCTGGGCAGCGAGCCATTCGGGTGTGACGCGGGCCGGACACCGCCAATGCGCCGGCACGAAGGCCATTACGTGGTCGCGGCGCCACGGCTTTATCACGAGTCCAGCCACGGGGGGCTGAGGCAGGGCGACCAGCCCGACATCCAGCGTTCCATCCGCCAGTCGCGATAGCGTTTCTTGCGAAGTCAGTACGGCCACCTGAACGTCGATGGCGGGATGGTGTTGACGCAGCACCTCAAGCGCTTGCGGCAGCAGATGCGCGATCGCGCCTGTCGACGCACCGAGCCGCGCGCGTCCTTCGAGTCCCTGCACCTGGCGTTGAATATCGTCCAAGGCCTGTTCCGCATCGGCCAGCAGCCGACGCGCGCGCTCCACCAGCACCTCGCCGATTGCCGAGGGCTTGACCTGTCCGCGCTTTCGCGACAGAAGCGGTGCCCCAATGCGGTTTTCGAGTTCGGCGATGTGGAGGCTGACCGTTGGCGGCGCCAGGTGCAATGCACGCGCCGCATCGGCGAATGAGCCACGCTCGGTAATGGCGATCAGAGTGCGCAGGCGGTCCAGGCTGATCTCTCGCATGTTCTCGTCCTAATTCAGAAAAGCTGAATATTCACGTTATGAAATTCAACTTTCTCTATTCTAGCGGTGCATGGAATATAGGGGCTTGTTCTTGCCTGTTACGACCTATAACGGCCTATAAAAACCTATAGCCAGCGGAGTATTTCACGTATGAGCTCTCCTGTTGTTTTCATCGACGGCGACCAGGGCACGACCGGCCTGCAAATCCACGAACGGCTGCGCCACCGGACCGACCTTGAACTGTTCACGCTCGCCGAAGCGGAGCGCAAAGATCCGCGGCGTCGCGCGGAAGCCATCAACGCTTGCGATATCGCCATCCTCTGTTTGCCCGACGACGCCGCGCGCGAGGCCGTGCAGGCCATCGTCAATCCCGCCGTCAGGGTTATCGACGCCAGTTCCGCGCACCGCACACAGCCGGACTGGACCTACGGTTTTGCGGAAATGACGCAGGGACAGGCTGAGCGCATTGCGAACGCACGTCGGGTCACTAATCCCGGCTGCTATCCGACCGGTGCGATCGGCTTGCTGCGTCCTCTGTTGCAGGTCGGGCTCATACCTGGCAACTACCCGGTCAGCATTCATGCGGTGTCCGGCTACTCCGGACGTGGGCGTGCCGGCGTGGAAGAGCATGAGGGGCAGGGGGCCGCCGGCGCGCCCGCATACCAGGTGTATGGCCTGGAACTTGCGCACAAGCACACGCCTGAGATCCAGCAGCACGCCGGGCTCGCGCAGCGTCCCATTTTCGTCCCCGCGTATGGTGCGTTCCGTCAGGGCATCGTGCTGACAGTACCTCTGGCGTTGCGGCTGCTTGCCCCCGACGTGGATGGCGCCACGTTGCACGCATGCCTCGCGCGCCACTATGCCGAGGCGGCTCATGTGCAGGTCTTGCCGCTGCATGAATCGTGCGCCTTGAAGCACCTGGACCCGCAAACGTTGAACGGTACGAACGACATGTGTTTAAGCGTGTTTCCCAACATGGAACACGGGCACGTCCTGCTGTCCGCTGTTTTCGATAATCTCGGCAAGGGCGCGTCCGGCGCCGCGGTTCAGAACCTGGACCTGATGCTCGCGCGGCAATAGGGGCTGGTGATTGGAATTAACGTTCGAGCCACACGCCTCTGCCAACAATGGCTGTCTATCTGGTCGTGGCTGGCGAATGCTTCATATTCGCCGGCTGACGCGATTGCATATGGTCAGGATGACTGTGCTTCTAGCAGTGCTTTAAGTTTGTTCAAGTCACGCACGACCCATTGCGCGTCGGCGGCAAATTTGTCGTCACTCATACCGGGTACACGGAAGAGCGTGAACTGTACTTCGCTTCCCGTACCGTTTGCGATGATCCGCATGGGTATGTAAATCTCGCTGCCGTCGGGAAGTTCGACATAATGATCGAGTACACCGTACTCGTTGGGTTCGGTGAAGCGGATCTTCGCGAGACCATTCTCGCCTTCGAAGTGCCACACGTTTCCTTCGTTGCCGAGGGGCTTGCCGAGACCCGATGCCCAGCGCGCGAACGAGGCGGGCCATGCCGTGAAGTCATAGACGTCCTTCAGGCTTCGCTGGATCGTGATGCTGATTATTTTCGATTCGGCGGTTGGCATCGTAAGGCGCTCCGAAGTGGGACGAAGTTGAGTAGATAGGCAGCGGGGGGCCGCGGACTTGCCGTGACTGCCCGCCGATTGTCGGCGATTCGGCGATGTATGTCGAACGGCCTTTCCTGGCCGAGGCCGGTCCGATCTCCGTGGCCGCGCAACTTCGCGCGTGCTCCATATAACGAACAAAAATATGCCCCCGGCGAGCAGTATTTGTGATTTGATACCGCTGCAACAGGGCAAATATGCTTTTGCTTCAGTGACAGGCTGCTTTCGTTAGAATCTACGTCAGATTCTATTCTTCATCTTTTACCGGAGGCGAACGTGCCAGGTTTACTTCCCCATGTCGACCCCGATGGGCTCCTCGAATATTCCGTGGTTTACACCGACCGGTCGATCAATCATATGTCGCAACGCTTTCAGGGCGTCATGCGGGATATTTCCGGTTCCCTGAAAAAAGTCTACAACGCGAAGTCGGCCGTGATCGTTCCCGGCAGCGGGACTTTCGGCATGGAAGCCGTTGCCCGGCAGTTCGCGACGAACAGGAAGTGTCTGGTTGTCCGCAATGGCTGGTTCAGTTTCCGCTGGTCGCAGATTTTCGACATGGGCGGTATTCCGTCCGAATCGACGGTGCTGAAGGCGCGTCCCGTCGAACAGGGACGGCAGGCCGGCTATGCACCGGCGCCAATCGAAGAAGTGGTCGCCGCAATCAGGGAGCACAAGCCGGACCTGGTCTTTGCGCCGCACGTCGAAACTGCATCCGGCATGATGCTTCCCGATGCCTGGTTGCGCGCGGTGTCCGACGCCGTGCATGCCGTCGGCGGCATGTTCGTACTGGATTGCATCGCTTCCGGGACGATCTGGGTCGACATGCAGGCGAGCGGCGTCGATATCCTGATCAGCGCGCCGCAAAAGGGATGGAGCGCGTCACCCTGTTGCGCGCTGGTCATGCTGAGTCCTCTCGCCAGGGAAAGAATCGACGCGACAACCAGCACCAGTTTCGCCTGCGATCTTCGCAAATGGCTGCAGATCATGGAAGCCTACGAGAACGGCGGATTCGCGTACCACGCCACGATGCCCACAGACGGTCTCGCGACGTTGCGCGACGTGATGAAGGAAACCGAGGCATACGGTTTCGACAAGGTGAAAGCGGAGCAGATTGAACTCGGCAGGCGCATTCGCTCGCTCCTGACAGGCAAAGGTTTCAGAAGCGTGGCCGCCGAAGGCTTCCAGGCCCCGAGTGTCGTGGTCAGCTACACCGATGACGATGGCATACGATCCGGCAAGAAATTCGCCGATGCCGGCTTGCAGATCGCGCCCGGCGTTCCGCTTGAATGCGACGAGCCTGAAGATTTCAGAACCTTCCGCGTCGGATTATTCGGGCTGGACAAACTGCATGACGTCGAAGCTACGGTTGCCAGGTTCGCTAAGGCGTTGGACCGTATTCTTTAGTGTGTTTTTCCGGAGCGTGCGCGCATGGCGCGCGTCCGCACCGGAATCGTGGCTGATATGACGCGCGCGGCAATGCCTTGTCTTTACGGTGGCCGCGCTATTTCTCAGGCGGCTCTGTTTGCCACGACGTGTCTATTGCAAAGTTACTGCACCAGCCGAGGCATCATGATCGTCCCATAGTCGGGGCCGATGCCGTCCATCTGGCTGTTTTTGCAGTAGTTGGGGTCGTTGCCCATCTGAACGGTGATAACCGCGTTGGAGCCGCTGCCTGTTTCGTTGAGGATATGCAGGCACCCGAATGCGACTATCGGCAGCGTGCTCCCTTGTGCCCCCGTGACGTTACTCACCACCGCGACCGTCACCCAGGCACAACTACCGGCTGTACCCGCCGCGACCTGGCTGCAGGTTGCAACATTATGGAATGCATTGCTATTCAGGCCCGTTTCAATATAAATCGGTTGGCCGATAGACATCGGACTCGCATTTCCGCTCGTCATTAACCCGACAACGGAGCTGGAACCAATCTGCGCATTGGCAGAGGAGAGCGAGGTCCATTGCCCCGCGTCGCAATTGGCAGCCTGGTAAGATGCCCTGATCCCGAAGATGTACGGTTGCCCGACCGTCTGCACGATAGGCGTGCCATTGTTCGCCGCCTGGGGATCGGTTGTACTGGTCGCGAGTTTGGGCGAGTTGGTCGACGAATTCCAGTAGGAGTCGTAGAGGCATTGCGACATCACCAGCGGAAACAGCGCCCCAATCTCGGCCGTTCCCGGACTGGCCACGACCGCCGTCGCCGTCGCACTCGTATTCAGCGACTTGATGTTCAGTACCTGCGCCAGGTACACCGGAACGGACCCGTTGGAGTCGGTCCCGTCCTTGTGGACCGTCACCTGGACCGCCGGCACGATGTTTCCGCTCGCGACCGGCGAGGTTGCCTGCGAGACGCCGTTCGCAACATCGGTGACGTCCACATAGCCGGTACTGACATCCGACGATTGCAGTTGCGCGGCGGCTCCCTGGACGTTGTTCGAGGGGCCGAACGAAACAGCTTCGGTCTGCGAGTCGCTCCAATCCGGATTGGCGGCGTTCGCGTTGTTGCAACTGGAGTTGTTGGCTTGAGCGTATAGGCACTGGGCCCCGGCCAGTGCCGCGGCGTCGGCGGCCGTCTGAGCCTGAGCGCGGGCCAGCATCAGGTTGCCAATGTCGATCGCGAGCGCCGCGAAGCCGAGGAGTACGAGCAGCAGCAGGGCGAACATGATGGCCCCCACGCCCTTTTGCTTCCTGATCGATTTTGCGCGGCGCCGAGTATGCACGGCATGGACGTTACTCATGATGTTCGTCCTATTCGTTGTTCATCGTGGCCGTGGAGCTCAAGGTGATCGGTCCGGTTAGCGGGTTCACCAAGGCGCCGAGAACCAGCCCCGTGAACGTATAGGAGACCTTGACGGCCAATGCCGTGCCGAACCCACCGCCCGCGTTCGTCACCGAGACCGACGGCGTGGGCTTTTGCGCCGCAAACGAAATCAGGTACGAGGACGTATAGTTGGTCACGACGTTCGTGATGTCCGTCGTCGAGGGCCTCGGGTTCGTAAGCACGATGCCCGCTCGCGCGCCCTCTCGGGCCGCGTTGGTGATGATCGCCGTGTCGTACAGGACCAGGCCGAATTCGATGATGCCGAACACAACCAGCAGCAGGATCGGCAGGACGAGCGCGACCTCGATGGCAGCCACGCCTTTTTGCTTTTTTTTCAGGCTCATCATTTGACTCCGTGTGCGTTCACACAGCATTCACCGGCAGGACCTGCCACACTAAAGTAGGCGCTCTGCTCCGAACGCCGATTCGGTGGACGCGATCCCGGATTTCGCAAAGACGCGGCTAGTGCGAGGGAATCGAAATGGGAGTGACTGAACCGTCACGAGCCAACGCATATCGGGTTAACACCGATGACGTGGCCGGCCTGAAACAGGATGGAGTTGCGACGGTATGCTTCGCTTGATATCTCATAGTGCCCCCCGACGTTATGAGTCACGCCCTGTTTGGATTGCTGGGTATGAAGGGCGTGGGTAAGCCATCTCGTTGTAATTTTTGGCTTCCGTTTGTACGCAGAATAGGCGACGAATCGGGAGAGGGATGAGTGGTTCCGCACAGTTCTTCGACAATAAACTTTCGCGTGTCTGGTGTCCTTCGGGCGTGCCTCGTGGCCGGTTCAAAAAAAGCTGCTCCCTGCGCCCGCGGATGTTCCCGCAGACGAGAGAGCAGCCAGGTTTGACAAAGCGCTTCGTGGATGTCGGCCCGATGTTCGATGCGAACGCGGAGCCGACGAAAATGATGAAGTCGCGATGCTATCTATTCGATGACGAAAAGACGCTGCCGATGGTCAATCGATGGGATTGGACGGACTGTCGCCATCCGTCAGGACTTCCCATTGTATTTCGTGATCGGTGGGATTCTGGAAAGGAATGACGACGTTAGAGATATAAGTGTGCGTCGAGGGCAGTGCCATCCCCATACGATTTGCGTAGGCATTGTAGGCCCGCATCATCGTCGGCTTGGTGTCGTACTGGAATTGATCTGCCGGCGTGCCGCTGCTGCACAACGAGCCGAATAGTCCTCCTGGCGCGGTAACGAGATCATCGTTCTTGTGACCCGCACTTCCATTCAGCAAATTCGCATTGAATTCGAGTGCCGTGGTCAAACGGGAAGCCTCTGCCGCATAGAGATCCGTGCCTTGAATATAGGCGGTTTCCGCTGCGTTGAAGGTCGCGCCCATGCCGTATTGGGCGTGCCCGAGATCCCGACACGTTTCCTGCGTGACGCCGCTCACCACCGAATCGAATACCGTTTGACCATTCCAGAGCGAGAGGGTGGCCTGGCGGCAGGTCGGGCCGCAGGTATTGGTGGGCGAATTACCGCTCGGGCTGCCTGGGAACGTGACAGGCGCATTGCCGTCGAGCGACGCATTGTAGTAGTACGCGGGAATCCACTTTTTCCATTGCGCCACGGCGTCGTCAAACAATGCCCGGTCGTTGGTGAAAACCGCAATGTCGATCATTCCATCGATCATGGAGAGCTTCCAGTTGCCCTCTGTCGCATAGCCGTTGACGCCGTTGATATCCGGCAGATACTGCGTCTTCAGCATGGTCTCGAATGCCTGGGCGTCGGACTCGGACCACCCGCTATACGTGTATCGAATGATTTCGGCGGCTGCCGGAAAAACTTCCGCATTCCAGGCTGCTTCCAGTGGGCCATTGAATCCACTATGTCCGGCTGTCAGATTCTTTGCATAGAAGTTCAGGATCGACACCGTATTTTTTGCATAGGTCTCGTCTCCTGTGAAATACCACATCAACGCCTGGGCATAGGCGGCTGCCGCATCGGCTTTTTCCGCATTGCACCCGTGGTCAACGGATGACACGGCGCCACAGCTAATATTTCCGTCAGTCAGCGTACCTGCCACCGTGTAAGACGCCGAGGCCGACTGGCTGCTTTTCAATTTATTGAATTCATTGACGAACAGTGGATTATTGGCGGCAATTTGTGCCTTCACATAATCGAGCCGTGCCTTCGTTGTCAGAATCCCCGGATGTTTAAATGCCACGACGGCATCCGGCGGCGTGGTCGGGGCTGTGTCGCCCGAGTTGCCGGGCGTGCTGGCGGTGTCGCTGGGCGCCACCGAATTTCCTCCACCGCAGGCACTCAGCATGAGCAGCGCGGCACAGCAAAGCGGCATTTTTGATCGGATAATTCTCTGCAGCATATTTTCTCCATGAATCGTTTTGTTATACATATTTCGGACCATGCGGCTGCGCAATGAAGCGCATTGAGTCTCGGCCGCCGTCACGATCTGCTACGAGCCCGCCCAGCTATTCCTGGTGTCGGGCTCACCGCCCCGTTGTGCACGAGGGAACCGGGCCGTTGCGCTATCGGGCGCAAGCGCTCGGTTAACCTCGGCGTACCATTAGGTATCCTTTTTTATTTATCGGCAGTCAGGCGACGAGAAGCGTGCCGGTCATCTGGCCGTATCACGCGGTACTGATGCGCCAGTCCTGCAGTACGGCTAGCGCAATCTTTTGAATCTGACGGTCATGTCAGGGCTCTCTCAGGTCAATTGCTCGTCGGCGCTAATTAGCCAGGATCGATTATTGTTATCAGTTATATGATGACATAAATCCTACAAATAATTACGCTATGCGTACAGGTGGGGATTACCCGCATCCCGGACTGCACTGTGAATAACGGGTTTTCGAAAGTGGTGACTGCGACCGTATCGTTGAGAATTCAAACGGTCGTTATGTTGTCTGATGAGAGATGACTATTGGGGCGGCCGATTATCAAATGCCCCGCGATCGTTGCCGCCAGATTCAACCCGCTATCGGCGGGCAGAATTTTGCCGGTCGAATAATCCGCTGCGACGAGCAGCGAAACCGCCTGCACGATGTTTTCCGGGCTAGCCGCCCAACGCATTGGCGCACGCTCTTTACATACTTAGGAGCGGCATTCGATGTAGAAAATTTGTTCTAGACAAATTATTCTACGTCCCGCCGCTCTACTCGTTGAGGTTTCGTCACGGCCAAGACCGCCGCTCCATCGAGGCCGACCGCGGCCGAGCTCGATCTCCTGCGGGTTCTATGGTCGATCGGGCCCGCCACCGTCAAGCAGGCTCATCAGGCCATGCAGGTCGAACGCACGGAGATCACCTATGCGACCGTATTGCGCCAGATGCAGGTCATGCATGCGAAGGGGTTGCTGACGCGTGACGAGAGCGAGCGCTCTCACGTCTACGCCCCGGCGCAGAGTCAGAACACGCTGCAAACCAGTCTGTTGAAGGAACTGATCCACAAGGCGTTTTCCGGATCGGGCAAGGCACTCGTGATGGCCGCCTTGCGCAAACACGTTACCCGGGCGGAACGCGACGAGATTCGCAAGTTTCTGCATGGAGACGAAAAGTGATGCCTCTTTCCTGGGTTCTCATTCAGGCTTTGAGGTGGGCGCTTCTGAATTCTGTCTGGACCTACCCGTGACTCACTCGATCACACGCCGAAAACTGTTGATTGGACTACCCCTGCTCGCTGGCATGGGCGTCGTACCCGCGCTGCGCGCGGCTGAATCGCCGATAGCCGACATCGAGCGCCGGTTTGGCGGCCGCTTCGGCGTGTTCGCCATCGACACGGGCTCGGGGCATACGCTGAGCCATCGCGCCGACGAACGCTTCCTGATGTGCAGCACATTCAAGGGGCTTCTCGCGGCGCAGATACTGTCGCGCGTCGATCGCGGCGAAGAGCGGCTCGAGCGCCTCGTCCACTATACGGAGAAGGACCTCATTTTCACGTCGCCCGTGACCAAGGCCAACGTCGCGCGCGGTGCGTTGCCGGTCGACACGCTCTGTCAGGCCATTCTGGAAGAGAGCGACAACACGGCCGCCATCCTGTTGATGAGAAGCGCCGGCGGCCGGCGAGATCGTCAAGGGCGTTGCGGATAGCGCGACCGATATCGGCATCGTCGCGGGCAACGTGCATGCGGGGCATCTGGAGATGCTGCCGTATCGCGACGATCGCCTCGTGCTCGTCACGTCGCGCGACCGTCCGCTCGCGAAGCGGGCGTCGGCCGATTTCTCGCAGGTGCTGAGCGCGAACTTCGTGAGCCTGCCCATGTCGAGCGCGATTCACGCGTTCATCATGAGCGCCGCCGATGCGCTCGGCGCGCGTCTCAAGTTGCGCATCCGGGCGCGCACGGACAGCCGTAGCCCGCCTCGCATTGGTCCACTAAAGTTTCCATTTGGAAACATTGCCATGTGCGGCTGACCAACAATCCTCACGGAAACCCCTTCTTGCTGCCATAAAAACCCGCGTGTATAGTTTCCGAACTTACTCTTGTTTCGTATCGGAAATAAAAAGGGGGTTCATATGGACGCGTCTACCATCCTCGCCGATCTCGGCATTGCTCACGCGGCGCAAGCAGGCGACATCGCGGTTCATTCGCCGATTACGGGCGAGCTGATCGGCCGCGTGGCCAGCAACACGGCGGCCGAAGTCGATGCGGCGCTCGCCCGGGCGAACGACGCCTTCGCCGCGTGGCGCAACGTGCCCGCGCCGCGTCGCGGCGAGCTGGTGCGGCTGCTCGGCAAGCGTCTGCGCGAGCGCAAGCAGGCGCTCGGCGCGCTTGTCTCGCTCGAAACCGGCAAGATCCTGCAGGAAGGCATGGGCGAAGTGCAGGAAATGATCGACATCTGCGATTTCGCGGTCGGTCTGTCGCGCCAGCTGTACGGCCTGACGATCGCGTCCGAGCGGCCCGGTCACCGGATGGCGGAATCGTGGCATCCGATCGGCACCTGCGTCGTGATCTCGGCGTTCAATTTTCCGGTGGCGGTGTGGTCGTGGAATGCGGCGCTCGCGCTCGTGTGCGGCAACGCGCTGATCTGGAAGCCGTCGGAAAAGACGCCGCTCACGGCGCTGGCCGTGAGCCGCATTCTCGACGACGCGCTCGAGGAATTCGGCGACGCGCCGGCCGGCCTCGCCGCGCTCGTCAACGGTGGCCGTGAGGTGGGCGAAAAGCTCGTGGCCGATTCGCGCGCGTCGCTCGTCAGCGCGACGGGCAGCACGGAAATGGGCCGCAAGGTCGGCGTCGAAGTGGCGAAGCGCTTCGGCCGCGCGCTGCTCGAACTCGGCGGCAACAACGCGGGCATCGTCACGCAAACGGCCGACCACGAACTCGCGCTGCGCGGCATCCTGTTCTCGGCGGTCGGCACGGCCGGACAGCGTTGCACGACGCTGCGGCGTCTGTTCGTGCATGACAGCGTGTACGGCAAGACCGTCGAGCGGCTCAAGCAGTTGTATAGCCGCGTGCCGATCGGCAATCCGCTCGACAAGGGCACGCTGATGGGGCCGCTGATCGACCGCCAGGCGTTCGAGCGCATGCAGGACGCGCTGCGGCAGGCGCGTGCCGAGGGCGGCGCGGTGTCCGGCGGCGAGCGCGTCGACGTGACGGGCTATGAGGGCGGCTACTACGTGCGGCCGGCGATCGTCGAGATGCCGGCGCAAACGGCGGTCGTGCTGAAGGAAACCTTCGCGCCGATTCTCTACGTGCTGCGCTACAGCGATTTCGCCGCTGCTGTCGACGCGAACAATGCCGCGCATCACGGTCTGTCGTCGTGCGTGTTCACGAACGATCTGCGCGAGGCGGAACGTTTCCTGTCCGCGTCGGGCAGCGATTGCGGCATCGCCAACGTCAATATCGGGCCGAGCGGCGCGGAGATCGGCGGCGCATTCGGCGGCGAGAAGGAAACCGGCGGTGGCCGCGAGTCGGGCTCGGATGCGTGGAAGGCTTATATGCGTCGCGCGACCAATACCGTCAATTACTCGTCGGCGTTGCCGCTGGCGCAGGGTATCGACTTCAGCCTCGACTGAATAAGTGCCCGAAAAAATGAAACGCGCGCTTGAGTTGTTTTGAGTTCGGTAATAAATCTTTAAACCATAGCGAAGCGGCGTGGCATGAAATAACCCGGCGAGCATAGCGTGTGCGGCCGGGTTTTTTATGCGCAGGCCCGCTTGACGGGAAATAAAAATCGGCCCCATGCCGAAATATTTTTCATTGGCAATCGACCGTGCGCGACTGATGGTTAAATGCCAACAGCATGCGGGTTTTATTCAAAGATATCGGTTATCATCGCCCGGCATCAATATCCGCTGCCGCAGGTTTCCAATTCCGCGCGGCATCGGCGTTAATAGCGTCGCGTCGAACCAGAAGAAGAAATCAGATGAAGATCTCGCGAAAAAAGCTGGTAATCCTGAGCGTCGGTCTTCTGGTCGTGGCCGGCATCATCGTGCAGGCGGTATGGCGTCCGTTCGCGCATCGCAAGGCCGCGCAAAACAACGCCGTCGTCCTCGATATTCACCATCCCGATGCAGTGATCGACAGCGAAGCGCTGTCGCGTCTGCCGCGCGACATCGTGCGCGTGCCGTTGCTGCACGACGTGCTCACGCAAGATTTCGTCGACTACTACGAAGCGGACCCGACGCGCCTGTCCGCCGAAGGCGCGCTGCGGCGTCTCGCGTTCGAGCATCAACTGGACTGGCGCGACGAACTGCTGCGCCGCGTATTCGACGAACCCGCCCATGTGCTGCTGTGGCGTTCGCCCGATGGCCGGCTCGGCAACTGGGTGATGTCGATCCATCGCAATGGCCTCGCGAAGCTGCTGCAAGGGCTCGGCAACGTCGCCGCGAGCGACGCGCAACTGAGCCAGGTCGCGAAGCTCCAGGGCGACGTGCCGGTCTATGCGCTGAAGCTCGCGGTCGGCCGCACGCTGCTGTTCGCGGCGAAGGACGATCGGCTCGTCGTGCTGTCGGCGCCCGGTTTGCTGCTCGACGAAAAGGGCGGCCTGATCGGCGAGCGCGCCGATGCGGTGTCGGAGATGCTGTCGTCGGGTCGCGACGAGGCGGCGCGCGCATACCGGCTCGATAGCTCGGGCGATACTTCCGGCGACGCAACCAAGGGCCATCGGATCGTCGTCTCGGCCAATTACCTGTCGTTCGGTTATCAGGCGTTTTTCTCCGGCATCGACGCGTTGCGCTTCGACTTCGCGCCGGATGCCTCGCCGAACGGCAACGGCGCCACGGCATGGAAAACCTGGGCGCTGATCGATCCCGACAAGCTGCCGCAGAAATGGAACAGCGCGGACCTGTGGCGCGTGCTGCCGGCCAATCCGGCGGCTTGCGCGAGCTTGCCGGCCGACTGGAGCGATGCAGCGGCATTGCTCGCGAAGATCACCGACGGCGGCACGCAGGGCACGGCCGCGCTCGGCGATCAGCTGGCGGGGCCCGCGGCGGTTTGCTGGTACGCGAAGTCGACGCTGCTCGCGCCGGTGTTCGTGGCTCGCGTGAAGTCGCAGGACGCGGCCGGCAGCGTCGCCTTGAAGACCGCGCTCGGCAAGACCTTCGGCGACGTGATCGGCGCGTACGAAGCGAAGGCCGCCGCCGCAGATGGCGCGGCGGCGGGCTATCGTCGTCTGCCGGTCACGATGCGCGAGCAGGGCGCCGACGTTGTCGTGTGGCAGCGGCCGGTCAGTGCGCGATCGGGCACCGCATTGAGCAGCAAGGCATCGTTCGCGGCGCAGTTGTCGGCGGAGCGTTATTTCCCGGTGACGCTCGCGCTCGCGCATGGTTACGTGATCTTCTCGCCGGACGGCCGCCTCGTCGACGACACGCTTGCGGTGCTCGACAAGCGCTACCCCGCGCTCGCCGATACGCTCGCGCCGCAGCGTCTGCCGCGCACGATTCTGACGCTGACGCCGTCGTCCGCCGCCGCGCTGATCGAGCGCGAGGCCGGCGCCGCGTTGCCGCCCGATCAGGAGGCGGTGTTCCGCAACGCGTCGCGCACGCATCTGGTGCCGAAGCTGCATGCGCTCGCGCACTATCCGCCCGTGTCGCTGACCTTGCCGCAGAGCTTGCCGGGTTCGGCGGGCTGGGTGCCGGTGGAGTGGTGGTTCGATCGCGCGCAGGGCGATGCCGGTGCGCATGCCGCAACGGACGGCGCGCCGGCAGCGCCGGCGGATCAACCCGGCGCCGGGGCCGACTGACGTGGGCCGGGTTCGCTCGCAGACCGTGGCCGTGCCGCCGGGCACGGCGCATCATCGGTTCTGGCCTGCGCGGATGGCGTCGCCGCTCGCGCGGACAAGCGCCCCATCCTGCGCGCGCGCGTTCCCGGGCGGCACCATGCAGCCCGACCCCGCGCGTCGTCTCTGGTTCGCGCGCGCCGCATCGCTCATGGCACTCGCTGCACTCGCGAGCGCGGCGCCGTTGGCCCACGCGCTCACGAGCACGGCCGCGCAGCCCGACCCCGACGCATTCTCTCCGCAGCAATCGGCCGCGTTTCGCGCCTGGTTCTCGCGCATCGTCGATCAGCAACTGCGGCACGGTCCGACCCCGCGCTGGACGCAGCGCGATTGCGCGGGCCTCGTGCGCTTCGCGGTCGGCGAGACGCTGAAGCCGCACGACAGCAAATGGCTGCGCGCGAACGGCATGACCGGTCTCGCGGACGCGAGCAGCATGCCGCCCGAGTTGCAGCTAACGGCCTCGCAACGCACGCTCGCGAACCGCTGGACGCGCGTCGACGGCTCGACGGGCGCGTATGCGTCGGCGATCGCGCTGATCCAGCGCAACAGCCGCTTCGTCGCGAAAGACATCAACCAGGCTTTGCCGTGCGACCTGCTGTTCTTCGACCAGGGCGACGACCAGCATCTGATGATCTGGCTCGATCGCTACATCGCCTATCACACCGGCACCGTCACGCCGACCGATACCGGTCTGCGCGCGGTCGCCGTTTCCGACCTCGTGCAATGGAAAGATTCCCGCTGGCAGCCGCTCGACGGCAATCCGAATTTCGTTGGCGTGTTTCGTTTGGACTTTCTGACACCATGATCCGAAGAAAAATCGCGTGCGGCCGTTTTTCGAGCGGCGCCTGGGGCGGCGTGTGGCGTCGCGTGGCCTGCCTGTTCACCGCGCTGTTCGTCGCGCTGACACTTGCGTTCGCATTCACGGCCCCGGCTCGCGCCGACGACGCCGCCGCAGCCGATGACACGGCCGACGCCAACATCGCCGCGAACCCCACGCTGCAAGCGGCGCCGCCGAGCAACTACAGCGCGCAGAAGGTCGACGGTCAGCCGTTCTTTCTGCTGTCCGACGCGAGCTTCGGCAGCGATCAGCTCGCGCAGGTGCGGCTCGAAGCGCCGGGCCGCGATTTCAAGGACGCGTTGCAGCCGTATGGCGGCGCGGACATCGTCGTGTATCGTGTGCCGCAGCCGCTCGAGTTTCTGAAGGCGCAGAAGAATCTGCATCGCCTGAACGTTGCGCCGAATTACCAGGGCGAAGGGCTCGCGAACACGCTCGCGTATCTGTGGGACCGGTGGTTCACCGAAGCGCGCCGCGCGTGGCAGCGCGTGCTGTCGTTCGCGACGCGCAGCAAGGCGACCGCGGCCGAGCCGCAATTCAAGCTCGGCGAGCAGACCGGCAAGCAGACGCAGTTCGAGCCGCGCTCGTCGTTCGCGCCGTTGAAGGGCTACGACGTGGTCGCGCGCTTTCGCTATCCGATCTGGGACGCGAAGGCGATTGCGCCGCCGAAGGGCGTGAATCTCGAAGGCAGCAGCAGCAACTTCATCGACGAGAGCGCCGGCAACGTGATGATTCCGGTCGGCAAGCTGCCGCCGGGGCTCTATATCGTCGAAGCCGTGATCGGCAACTATCGCGCGCATACGCTGCTGTTCGTGTCGGACACGGTCGCGGTCGTGAAGGCGACCGCGGGCGGCATGCTCGTGTGGACCGCGCGGCGCGACAACGGCAAGCCGGTCGCGAATACCGAGGTGAGCTGGACCGACGGCGTGGGGGTGCTGCAAAGCGGCACCACCGGCGGCGACGGCGCGCTGCCGTTGCAGCACGTGAGCCCCGAGCGCAGCTATGTGCTCGGCGTCGATCCGCAGGGCGGCGTGTTCGTCTCCGAAAATTTCTATTACGACAGCGAGATCTACAACACGAAGATCTACGCCGTGACGGACCGGCCGATGTACCGGCCCGGCGATACGGTGCAGGTGAAGTTCATCGGCCGCACGTTCCAGAACGCGACGCAATCGTCCGCGCCCGAAGCCGCCGACCTCAAGCTCGACGTGCTCGACCCGAACGGTGCGCCGGTCGCGACGCGCAGCGTGCATTTCGCGTCCGATACCGGCGCGGATACCTCGTTCACCTTGCCCGCCGACGCCACCGCCGGCGGCTACACGCTGCGCTTCGATTATCGCGGCGACGTCTATGGCAGCGCGTTTCGCGTCGCCGAATACGTGAAGCCGCACTTCGACGTGAACCTCGCGATGGAGAAGGCCGACTACGCGACCGGCGAGCCGCTGAAGGGCAAGATCCAGTTGCGCTATCCGGACGGCAAGCCGGTGCGCGACAGCAAGATTTCGGTCACGCTGCGCGCGCAGAAAGTGACGATCGTCGACGGCGAATTGCGTTACGCGGGGCTCTTTCCGGTCAAGCTCGAACAGCAGGAACTGAAGACCGACAGCAACGGCAACGCGGACCTGACGCTGCCGGCCGCGCAGGAGCCGAGTCGCTACGCGCTGACGCTGTTCGCGCAGGACGGCGCCGCGTACAAGGTGCGCGTGACGCGCGAGGTGCTGATCGCACGCGGCGCGACGCCGTATCGCCTGAGCAGCGCGAAGTCGTTCTCGCAGCCGAAGGAAGCGGTCAGCTTCGATCTGCAGCCGCTCGGCGTGCTCGATCCGGCCGCGCATGCGCCGGCGAAATGGCAATGGACGCGCCTCGAATCGCAGACGCACGGCGAAGGCGCGCTGAAAACGGCGGGCGCGGGCGGCAAGCAGTCGTTCCCGGTGCAGTTCGACGAGCCGGGCTCGTACATGGTGTCGGTCAAGGACGATCAGGGCAATCTGCTCGCGGCGGCCAGTCATTGGGTCGCGGGCGACGGGCTCAAGGCGATTCCGGGCAGCGTCGAGATCGTGTTCGATCGCGCGCGCTACAGGATCGGCGATACCGCCGAAGCGCTGATTACGTTCCCCATGCCGGTCGACGACGCGCTGCTCACGCTCGAACGCGACAACGTCGAGCACCGCGCATTGCTGAGCACGGGCGGCGACTGGTTGCAACTGCAACGCATCGCGCCGTCGCAGTGGAGGGCACGCATCAAGGTCGGCGCCGAGTTCGCGCCGAACATGACGTTCTCGGTGCTGTACGTGCATGGCGGCGAATACGTGTTCGAGAACGCGGGCATCGTCGTCGCGCAGCCGAGCATCGAGCTGAACGTGAAGAGCGACAAGCCCGTCTACGGTCCCGGCGATACCGTCACGCTCGACTTCGACAGCACGCTCGCCGGCAAGCCCGAAGCGGCCAATCTGACCGTCAGCGTGGTCGACGAAATGGTCTATGTGCTGCAGCCGGAGATCGCGCCGAACATCGTCGACTTTTTCTATCACCCGCGCCGCAATAACGTGCGCACCTCGTCGAGCTTGTCGTTCATCACCTACGACCTCGCGCGCGCGCCGTTGAAGGGCGCGCCGGGCGGCCCGCAGCGCGCGAACTACAACGAGCGCGGCGTCAAGGTGCTGGAGCGGCCGCGGCGCGACGAGCAGGACACGGCCGCGTGGCAGGCGAATCTGAAAACCGATGCGAACGGTCACGCGACCATGAGCTTCCGGATGCCGGACTCGCTCGCGCGCTGGCGCATTACCGTGCGCGCGGCCGCGCCGGACGGCATGGTCGGGCAGCGTACCGCGTACGTGCGCTCGGACAAGGCGCTGTATCTGAAGTGGAGCGGGCCCGCGCATTTCCGCGCCGACGATCAACCGGCCATCGACATGATCGTGTTCAACCAGACCGATGCGGATACCGACGCGCAGTGGGTCGTGAACGGCGGCGGTCTCGCGCTGAACCAGAAGGTGACGTTAAAGCGCGGCGCGAATTATCTGCGTCTGCCGAGCGGCGCGTTGAAAGCCGGCGTGATCGATTCGACGCTGCGCGCGGGCGGCAAGGACGTCGACCGCTTGCAGACGACGATCCGCCTCGACGCGGATGGCTGGCTCGATCTGCATCAGGACACGGTCGCGCTCGACGGCACGGGCAAGCCGCTCGCGCTGCCGGCCGATGCGCAGGATGTTGGCGTGCGTTTCGTCGGCAATGCGGCGAGCCAGTTCATGCGCGTCGCCGACGATCTGATCGCCTATCCGTACGGTTGCGCCGAGCAGACCTCGAGCCGGCTGATTCCGCTTGCGCTCGCGCACGACACGTTGCGCGACACGGGCGGCGAGGCCAATGCCGCGAGCCCGGCGCAGGGGCTCGAAGCGCTGCTGCGCAATCAGCGCCAGCGGCTCGCGATGCTCGCGGGCGTCGGCGGCACGTTCGGCTGGTGGGGCGATACGACGGGCGGCAGCGCATTGATGACCGCCTACGCGTATTACGCCGACTGGCTCGCGAGCCGCAGCCTCGGCATCAGTCTGCCCGCCGACAACTGGCAGCACGCGATGGACGTTTATCGCGACGCCGGCGCGAAGGAGCCGCTGCTGCATCGCGCGCTTGCGCTGTGGTTCCTGCAGCAGATGGGGCTGCCGGTCGCGACGCCGGTCGCGGGCATCGCCGAGGATTTGCAGGGCGACGCGGCGGCGCTGGCTACGGTGAACGGTAAGGCGGCTGGCGGCACAGGCACAGGCACAGGCACAGGCACAGGCACAGGCACAGGCACAGGCACAGCGGCGCGAGGCAATGCAGCCGGTACGGCGGACAGCATCGTGTTCGCGCAGGCCGATTCGCCGCGCGGCAAGCAGATGGCGACGCTGCTCGTTGCGAGCATGGCGCGTGGCGCGAATGCGCCATTGCCGGCGGGCTTCGATGCAGCCGTGAGCGCGGCGCGTGGCGAGCTGGCGAACGATCCCGCGCCGTTGGTGCAAAGCCTGCTCGTCATGACCGGCGCGGGGGCGGGCGCTGCCGATGCCGGCGGCGCGCCGCTCGATACCGCCGCGCTGCTCGCGAAAAGCAGCGCCGACTATCCGACGATCGATCGCGCCTTGACGCTGCTGTGGCTGCGCAAGGCGCTCGGCGGTGCTGCCGCGGCGTCGCCGCAGCCGCTGCCGACGCTGCAAGGCGCGGGCTGGACGCGCACGACGACGCCGACCGGCGCGTCGCTCTATCGCTGGAACGGCGCCGCCTTGCCGACGACGCTCGATGCGGGCGCACCGCGCGGCGACGTCAGCGCGCTGGTCTCGTATCGCAGTCATACGAGCGAGGACAGCCGGCTCAACATCACGATCGCGCGCCGTCTGTACAAGCTCGAACCGCTCGAAGTCGCGGCCGATCCGAAGAAGGCCGGGGCCGGCGAAAGCCAGCTCGGGCGCGCGACGTTCAGCGCGCATCTGGTGAAGTCCGGCGATCCGCTCGACAGCAACGCGCTCTACGTCGACGAAGTCACGCTGACGCCGCGCTCGGGCAACGCCTACCACTACGGTCTGCTCGACGTGCCGCTGCCGCCGGGCGGCGACGTCGAGGCGACCAGTTGGGGCGTGTCGATCGACGGCCTGCCCGGCGCGAAGGACGGCAGCGGTCCGCAGCCGTTCCAGCGCGCGGCGTCGTACGAGATGGGCGAGCTGGCGTATCACCAGCCGGTGCCGCTGCTCGATAAGCCGGTCACGCTGCGGCAACTGGTGCGCTTCTCGTTGCCCGGCACGTTCACGCTGCCGCCGGCGCGCTACTTCCGCATGTACCAGCCCGACGCGAAGGCGTTCGAGGGCGGCAAGAGCGATCGCATGACGTCGCTGCGGATTCAGTAGGCGAGGCGGCCATGCGTGGGGCGCGTTGGCGGATCGGGGCGTGGTGGGCGGCGCGGCTGCGAGGCGGCGGCGCGGCTGTGTGCGAGGCGCGTGCGGGTGGCGTGTATCGCGGACGGAATGCCGGGGCGGCTTTGGCCGCGGCGACGGGGTTGCCGTCGGCGGCGTTGGCGTTGCGCTCGGCCTTGGCGACGCTGGCCTTGGCCGTGGCGCCCGTTTCGGCTTCGGCCGCTGCCTTGCCGTCGTCATCGCTCACGCTGGCCGCGCATGATCGCCCGGCCAGCCACGGCTCATCATCATCTTCCGCTTCGACCGCGGCTACCCCGCTGCGCTTCGCCTGGCTGCGCGACAACCAGCCCCAGCTCTGGCAAACGGATGCGAGCGGCACGGCGCCCGCGCTTTCGCCGCAAGCCGCGCAAGCGTTGCCCGCGACGCTGGAAACGCCGCTCGGCAGTGTCTGGAAGCTGTTCGTCTACGGCTATCTGGTGGATCGCCACATCGCGACGCCGGACTACGTCTGCAACGGCGGCGACCGCGACGAAGTGTATTGCTGCATGACGGGCGGCCACGTCGACCGCGAGCACGCGCTCGTGCAATCGTGCGGACTCTACTTCGAACCGGCGCGCCTGCAACTCGATTCCGCCGACTGGCGCCGCTACTGGAGCGCCGCGCATGCGCCCA